>JAFGRS010000825.1 GCA_016935045.1 Lentisphaeria bacterium
CATCCCGCAGGGACCGGGCGTCTTGCGGCGCCGACCCCCCCGGGGCCAAGGGGACAGACCGCTTTGGGTATGCCCGCCTTGCCCCCGCTGGTCCCCGACACCCAACTCCGCCTCGGCCAACGTCATCGTATTTCCGTCCGCGAGTACTAAGATACCAAACCCCCGGCAATAGGCAAGGCGCCCGGGCGGCATTCCCCCGTCCCCGGTACCCCGCACGGTCCCCGGGCGGGCTCCCGGAAGACTCGGGCCGTCGGGGACCGCCGGCCGTACAGGAAAGCCGGGCGGGATTCCCGCGAGGACGCGGGCGCTCCAGTCGGGGGGCCGTCCGGGCCGGTCGCGCTTGACATGGCTTCTTCGCCCCTTAGCTTGCCTGCCTGTGCGCGGATGCCGCAACCGCGTGCCCGGAGACGCGCATGCAGCTCCCTGCCGACATCCTTCTGGCCCTGCGCTACCTGCGCCCAAAGCGCACGTTCGTCTCCGTCATCACCCTGCTGAGCCTGGTGGGTCCCGCTCTCGGTGTAGCCATCCTGATCATCGTCACGGCGGTGATGAGTGGCTTCGACGAGGACATCCGCAACGGCATTCTCAGCGTCCAGGCCCATCTGTACGTCAACCCCGCCGTCGGTGAGGCCGTGATCCGGGACCCGGGACCCGTGCTCGAGGCACTGCGGCGGGAGGGTGTGGAAGGGGCGCCGGTCATCGACGGTCCGGTGCTGATCCAGGTCCGCAACTCCTCCGTGGTGAAGGCCGTCAAGGGGATTGTCCCGGAACTCGAGAAACGGGTGACGAACATCGGCAGCAACGAGCAGTTCGAGGGGCGATTCGAGATCGGCGAGGGCGAGGCGCTGATCGGCAGCATGATGGCCATGGAACTGGGCCTGCATATCGGCGACGACCTCCTCATCCACGCCCCCCAACGCCTTACCGGCAACATCCAGTGGCAGGAGAACGGGGAAGTCCGCCTGCGGGAGCCCGACGAGGTGTACGTGCCGGAGGAAGTCCGGATCGTCGGCATCTTCAGCATGGGAGTATACGAATTCGACATGGGGATCCTCTTCCTGCACCTCGACCAGGCCGCGGATCTCTTCGGCTACGACTGGGGCGATGCCACCAGCATCCACGCCCGGGTGCCGGACCCCTTCCGCATGGATGCGCTGCTCGATCGCCTGCGGCTGGAACTCGAGGACATGCCGGTGCGCAGCTGGCAGGAAGTGAATGCCCTGCTGTTCGGGGCCCTGCGGGTCGAGAAGACGCTGATGGTGTTTCTGCTCACCTTCATTGTCGTGGTTGCCTCGTTCGGCATTGCCGGCACTCTGATCACGGTGGCGGTGCAGAAGACGCGGGAGATCGGGGTCCTCAAGGCGATGGGCATGAGCGGCGCGTTCGTGGCGCGCATCTTCCTGATGGTGGGAGGGATCATCGGCCTGATCGGGACGTTCTTCGGGATGACACTCGGGCTCCTGGTCATCCACTACCGCAATGCCATCGCCGACGTGCTCAGCCATGCCATGGGGGTCGACGTGTTCCCGCCCGAGCTGTACCACCTCACCCGCATCCCGGGCAAACCCATGCCCGGCGACCTCATCCTGATCGTGGTGACCGCACTGGTGATCTGCGAACTCGCCTCCCTCATCCCCGCCCTCTACGCCTCCGCCATGTCCCCGGCACGGGCACTGCAGGAGGAGAACTGACCGTGGCCTGCAACCCACCAGCAGCCCCGCTCGAAGGACAGCCCCCGGCGGCGGCCGGGGTTTTCGAGGTGCGGGACCTGCACAGGCACTTCCGCCTCGAGAAGCATCGTATCGATGTGCTTCAGGGGGCGTCGTTCCTCGTGGCCGAGGGGGAATGGGTGGCCCTGGTGGGGCGCAGCGGCTGCGGCAAGACCACCCTGCTGCACCTGCTGGGCGGACTGGATCGTCCCAGCTCGGGCGAGATCGTCTGCCGGGGTCTGGCCTACAGCCGACTGGACGCGCAGGCCCGGGCCGCCCTGCGCCGGCGCCACTTCGGCTTTGTCTTCCAGAGTTACCATCTCTTCCCCGAACTCAGCGCCCACGAGAACGTCATGCTGCCGGCCCTGCAATGGCGGCGCGACCGCCAGGCCGCCCGCCAACGGGCCGCCGAGCTGCTGGCGGGGTTTGGCCTGGCCCAACGCCTGCGCCATCGGCCCCAGGAGCTGTCCGGGGGCGAACAGCAGCGCGTCGCCCTGGCCCGGGCACTTATGAACGAACCGGATGTCATCCTCGCCGACGAGCCCACGGGCAACCTGGACGTCACGGCGGCCCGGGAGATCATCGCCATCCTGCAGGGACTCCATCGCGAACGCCGCAAGACCATCGTCATGGTCACCCACGACCTGCGCCTCGCCGCCCTGGCTGACCGGATCCTCGTCATCCGCGAAGGCCGCGCCCATCCCGTGCCCCCCGGCAGTACCCCGGACCTCGGCCCGCCCCCCCTGCACCACGGCGCCTCGTACTCGCAGCCGGACATACGCTGACGCCGGTCGCGACGCCGGCGGGAGCAGCGCACTCACGGAGCGGCGGCGCCGTCCAGGCAAACATGGCCGCAACCATCGTCCCCCGACCGACGTCTTCGTCGCCTGCCGCGTCTGCTCCTTGGGGGGGCTCTACCTGTCTTCGCCGAGGACGGCCCGGGCGTGGCGTCGGTAGTGTCCGCGGAGGTCGGCGGCGTACTGCCGCAGGATGGCTTCGCCCCGGCCCTCGTGATCGCCGCAGCGGTAGAGCGCGCGGGCAAGGACGAGTTCCCGGAGGGAGTCGTTGCGGGGCGTGGTCGAGGTGGGGTTGCCGTCGATCTGTCCGCGGGAGGCATCGACCGTCGGGGTGGCATAGCCGCCCATGCCCGGCTTGGCGAGGAGTTCCGCCAGGGCCCGTGCGGCCCGCCCCCTGTCGGCCGCGGCGAGCGCGGACTCGGGCCAGGCGAGGGCCTCGAGGGCCATCGCCACGGCCCGGTGATGGGAGAATTCGCTCTGCGCCTCGAGCAGCGCCGCCTTGTCGAGGAGGATGTCGAGGACACCCGGCTGCCGGGTGCGGCCGAGGGCGATGAGATAGGAGTCCAGGGCGCTGATGCTCATGCCGAACTGCCCCATGCCGCGGTAGTTCCAGCCCTTGTCGAAGACCGGCACGCCGGCGACGGCCGCGGCCAGCGTCTCGGCGCCGGTGGGGTCGTGCAGCATGGCGCAGATATGGGCATAGGTGAGCTTCGCCTCGGCGGACGTTGCCTCGGCGTAGGCCTGGCGCAGCAGGGGCAGGGCGGTCTCGGCATGAGAAAGGATGACGGCCAGCTCCCTGTGGCCCTTGCCGACGTCCCGGACCGCCGCCGCCACCCGTTCCCGCGGCAGGGGGAACTCGTCTTTCCGGTCGAAGGCGTCCGGGGTGAGGCATTTCCTGTCGAGGAGGTCTTTTTGAATGGGGCCGAGATCGACGTTGCGCACCGCACCGCCGGAACTCGCCGCCCGTGCCGCGATGGCGCCGGCGGCATAGCCCTGGTTCTGGACGCAGGGCTGCATGCGGATGACGGGGATCGCATCGCGGTGGGCACTCACCCCGAGGCCGGTCACGAGGATGCCCTCGAGGCCGGCCGG
>JAFGRS010000135.1 GCA_016935045.1 Lentisphaeria bacterium
CCCGTCGCCCAGGGCTGTCGCAAGATCCCAACACCGCCGCCGGGCTGGTCCCGGTGAAGCGCCGATGAGGGGAAAAAGGGGACCCGCGCCGCCGTTCCTCCCCCCTTCTCCCGGATCAGCGCCCCACTGCCGCAAGGACAGTGGTGGCGGGGACCCGCACCGCCGTTCCTCCCCCCTTCTCCCGGATCAGCGCCCCACTGCCGCAAGGACAGTGGTGGCGGGGAAACGGACCCCTCCGATCCCGGAACTGCCCCGTCGCCTCGCCGCAAGAACCGGTCCCCGATCCCCGAACTGGAATAAAGCACAGGAATAGTACAGTTTTCCAAAGAAAATCCATTACTGTATCATGGGATATGGGTATATGGGAACGCGCCAGGCTGAGGGGTTGCGATCGCCATGCGCGGGGCGTGCGGGTCCCCGGCGCAGTTTGGAGTATATTGGCATGGGTCCTGCTCTTGCGTGGGGCCATTGGGCGGCGCGAGTGGGCCGTCGCGGCAGGATGGTGGTGTGTGGCATCAGGAAAGGAAGTGGAACGATGAAGAGGCGGCTGTGGGTGCGTGTGGTGGTTGCGGTCTGTGCGGCGAGTCTCTGGTCCATGCATGGGGTATGGGCCCAGGAGAGCGGTGAGGAGTCGGCGATCTCGGTGGAGGCGTCCGTGGACTGGGTGACGGACTACGTCTGGCGCGGGATGCTGCTGACGAACAACCCGGTCATTCAGCCCTCGGTGACGCTCTCGGGGTATGGCCTCAGTCTGAACGTGTGGGGCAGCATCGACGTGACCGACGTCAACGAGGACAAGGGCGAGTACTACCATCTGCAGGAGTTGGACTATACGATCAGCTACGGCTACACGCCCATGGAGGGGATCGATCTGGAGGTCGGCCTCATCTGGTACACGTTCTCCGGTTTTGACAGCACCGGGGAGGTGTATGGCAGCGTGACCTTCCCCTGCGTCCTCCTCAGCCCCAGCCTGACGGCCTTCTACGACTTCGATGAGGCCGAGGGCTGGTACGTGAATGCCGGGGTCGAGCATGGCTTTGACATCACCGAGAAGCTCAACCTGACCCTCTCCGGCGGCATCGGCTGGGGCGGCGAGGACTACCATGGCTTCTACTTCGGCGGCCAGGCGGACCATGCCGCGGTCTCGGACGTGCTGGTCATGGCGACCCTGAGCTACGCCGTGACGGATACGGTGTCGGTCTCCGTCTATGGCGCCTTCTCGGACCTGCTGGATTCGGACGTCAACGACGCGGCCAAGGCGGCCTACGGTGACTCGGACATCTTCTTCGGCGGTGTGAGCCTGGGGGTTTCGTTCTGACGGGTGCCGCGGTCCCTCCCTCCGCCCGGCGGCCCACCCCGGTCGCCGGGCGGATTTCGTGTTGGCACGGGGAGATGCCGGAATACCGCACCCGGGCTGTCTCGATATCGGCGGCAGCGCTCGTGACGCCGCCGCCGGGCGGGTCCCGGTGGAGCGCCGATGAGGGGGGGATAGGGGACGGGCACGCCGCCGCGCATCCCCCCTTCTCCCGGATCGTCGCCCCACGGCCGGGACCGTGGCGGCGGAGACCCGCGCCGCCGCCCGTGAGACAGACCTGCGAAGGCGTTGCCGCGTGCAGCGCGTTGTCTTCGGTGCAGATGGCGTTACGGTATTCCTCATCATTTCCTAACGTTTTCCTCATCGATGTCCAATGCACCGGGCGCGGGACATGGGGCCCGGCCCGGCGGCGAGGTGCGGGACGGTCGTGTTCCGCAGGCGTGACCGCAGCCGGCACGCAGAGCGGGACAGGGACCGGTCCGGAGGCAGTCGCGGGACGCATGGGTCACATCCTGATCAAGACACTGGAGATCGTCGGCAGCGTTGCCGTCTTCGTGTACGGCATGCGGGTGCTGAGTGAGGGGTTGCAGAAGATTGCCGGCAGTCGCCTGCAGGCAGTGCTGAACGGCATGACGCGGAACCGTTGCTTTGCGGTTCTCACGGGGTTTCTGGTGACGGGGGTGATCCAGTCTTCCTCGGCGACGACGATCATGGTTGTGACCTTTGTGAACGCCGGTCTGCTGACGCTGGTGCAGGCGATCGGCGTGATCATGGGCGCCAACATCGGCACGACGGTGACGGGCTGGATCGTGTCGGTCGTGGGCTTCCACTTCCATATCGCGGGCATCTCCTTCCCCCTGCTGGCGGTCGCGTTTCCCCTCATGCTGTGCCGGGAGCAGGGCCGCAAGGACATCGCCCAGGTGCTGATCGGCTTCGGGCTGCTGCTGATGGGACTGCAATTCCTGAAAGACGCCGTGCCGGACATCCGCGGGAACCCGGAGATGCTGGACTTCCTGGCCGGACGTTCGGGCATGTTCTGGCTGCTGCACTACATCCTGTTCGTCTCCGTGGGAGCGGGACTGACCATCCTGATGCAATCCTCCAGCGCCACCATGGCCGTGACCATCACCCTCGCCTACAGGGGCGCCATCGATTTCCCCTCCGCCGCCGCGATGGTGCTGGGCGAGAACATCGGCACAACCATCAAGGCGAATCTGGTGGCCATCGGTGCGCGGCCCAATGCCCGGCGCGCCGCCCGCGTCCATACCGTCTTCAACCTCGCCGGCGTGCTCTGGATGACCGTTCTGTTCTGTCCCTGGTTCCGACCGGTCCTGTTCGAGTTCCTGGACGCCATCGTCCCGGGACCGCTGGCGGTCCCCGGCGCCTCCGTGGCCGCGGGACCCTACCTGCCGGAGAACCTCCCCATGCACATCAGCATGTTCCACACCCTGTTCAACACCGTCAACACGCTGGTCTTCATCGGGTTCGTCCCCCATCTGGCGGCCTTCGTCAGCCGCCTCATCCCCGCCGGGCCCGAAGAGGAGGCCCAGGGATACCGCCTGCAGTTCTTCGACTCCACCGGACCCGATACCGCCCGGGCCAACCTCCTCACCGCGAGCAAGGAGATGGTCTCCATGGCGGCCATCGCCCGGGACATGCTCGGGCGGCTGGTGGACCGGGTCACAAACGGCACCGATCCGAAGGAGGGTCCCATCGCCAAAGCACTCCAGGCCAGGGAAGAACTGACCGATACGATGCAGGAACAGATCACGCATGTGCTGGCCCAATGCGCGGAGCGGCGTCTCGACGAGGGGGCCGCCGACGAGGTGGCGGTGATGATCCGGATCGTGAACGTGCTCGAGGAGTTCGCCGACCACTGCTACAAACTGGCCCTGCTGCTCGACCGGGCCTATGCGCGCAAACGACCCTTCGAGGCCGAAGCCGCCGCCCACATCGGGGAATACGCCCGGGAGATCCAGGCCTTCGCCTGTCGCTACCTGGAGCGCGTCGGCAGGGACCTGAGCCCGGAGGACCAGCGCGAGGCCAAACGGCTGTGCGCCGGGACCGATGCCCTCGAAGCCAGGTTCGTCAAGGCGGCCCGGCGGCGGATCCAGTCCGGGGGCAATATCAAGGGGGAGCTGCTGGTGGTGGACATTCTGCGGCACTTCGAGCAGATCGCCTCCTGTACCCTGGAGCTGTGTCGGGACATGGCGACTCCTGCATGAGGGTCTCACCCTCGTTCCGGGGCCCCCTGTGCCCAGGTCGGCGGTGCGGCATGCCGATCGTCCCGTGCGTGAATACGGGACGGCTGCCGAGCCGATCCCCTGGAGGGCGAAGCCGTTTTGGCGCGGGGGTGCGTCCGCACAGCCCTTGCCGAAGGCCCTGAGCCGGGTCGAAGGGGCTCAAGGCCCTGAGCCCAGCCGAAGGGCTCCCGCTGAGCCGGTTCTCGGATTGGACTGACGGCTTACGAGTGCGTGTCATGCCTCGGCAGTGCCCGGGCGGCCGGGCATCGCGGGCTCCCGTGTGGGAGGCGCACTCTCGCAGAACCTGAGCTTTGCCGAAGGTCGTGCGTCCATTCCCCCCCTCTTGTCGGAGTCCCGCGTTCACGCGGAAGCTCTCCGGGGCTTCAGCCCCCGTTTCCCGGGTTGCATCCCCGGCGCGGCAAGACCATACTTGCTGCGGCCATCCAGGAATGTGAGCGATTCCCGTGAACGAGTGTCCAGCCGCCCGAGAGTGCCCGCTCAGGCGCCGGGACACGGCAGGCAGGAGCAGCGCCGATGACGGAGCTGGAGCGGTTCCGAAACTGCATGGAGTACAGGCCCCTCGATCGAGTCCCCAACCATGAACTGGGCGTATGGGGTCAGACACGGGAGCGCTGGGAGCAGGAAGCGCCCGATGCCGTACGGAGTCTCCGCTGGGACTGGTTCGGCGGCGAAGAGGCGCTGGGGCTGGATCACCGGGAGTTCATCCCCGTGAACTACGGCTTCCTCCCTCCCTTCTCCCGAGAAGTGATCGAGGAGAACGACGAGTGCATCGTCGCGCGCAACGCCCTGGGGATCGTGACCCGGGCGCTGAAAACGGGCACATCCCGGTACGGCACACGTCTGTGCATGGACCAGTACCTCGAATTCCCCGTGCGGACGCGGGCCGACTTCGCGTCCGTCACGAAACGCCTCGAGGCGAACGCCCCGGAACGACAACCCGCGGACCTGGCGGGACGGGTCGAGGCCTGGCGGAGACGTTCCTGGCCTCTTGTCCTCGGGCGCAACTGCGCCGCGAAGGGTTTCTACTGGCGCGCCCGGGAACTCATGGGCACCGAGGCCCTTTCCTTCGCCTGGTACGACGACCCGGCGCTGATGCACGAGATGATGGCATGCATCGCGGACTTCCTCATCGAGACGAGCCGTCCGGTGCTCGAAGCCATCCCGGTGGACTACTTCGTGCTCAACGAGGACATGGCCATGAAGAGCGGACCTCTCCTGGGTCCGGACACCTTCCGCACCTTCATCTTCCCGCACCTCAAGCGCCTCGTTTCCTTCCTGCGGGAGCATGGCACGCGCTACGTGGCCGTGGACAGCGACGGCGACCCGACGGTCCTGGTGCCGCTGCTGCTGGACGCCGGAGTCGATACCGTCTGGCCCCTGGAACGAGCGTCCGATGTCAGTCCGACGCGGTGGCGCCGGCGTTTCGGCCGTAGCCTGCGCCTGTGGGGGGGAGTGGACAAGCGCGTCCTGACCCGGGGCCCGGCGGCCATCCGTTCCCACCTGCGCGAATTCGTCCCCCTCATCGAGGAGGGCGGCTTCATCCCGACCATCGACCACACGGTGCCGCCGGAGGTGTCCTGGGACAACTTCCGTTTCTACATGGAAGCCAAGCAGCATCTGCTCCGTGCTGAGTTCGGCAGGCTGGAATAGGGTGCCTCCCCACCGGTTCGTGATTTGGAGAGAGGCATCGGCTCAGCGGGAGCCCGTCGGCTGGGCTCAGGGCCTTCGGCAAGGGGTGTGCGGACGCACCCCCGCGTCGAAACGGCTTTGCCCTCCAGGGGGATGGAGCGCCCGCGTCCTCGCGGGCACGGGTTTCCGTGGTAGGGCCGGCGGTCTCCGACGGCCGTCCTTCCCCCTGGCATGCCGCCCGGGGACCTGTCTGCGTGCGACGCACAGGCAGGCGGCGGGCTCCGGCGCCTCTGCTCCGGGCCTGCTGCAAGGGTTCGGGAACGGCCTTCCGGGAGGATTTCCGGTTCCGGTCCAGCCGCGGCCGGACGGGTGCGGTCATGCCGGTTGCGGGCGTGTGTACGGACAGGCCATGAGGCACATCTCCGCCACGCACGGACGGACCTTGAGGATCTGGTCACGGCCTGCCAGTCCCTGGGCCAATGCCTCGGGCGTCACCTGGTCGGGCACCGGAACGTTGCTTCGGGAACCGGTGTATCTCACCCCTTCCTCGGGTACCAGACCATACCGCAGCGCCCAGTCGCAACGGCACTGCCGGATCGGCGCGAAGGTCAGGTGCCGACGGCCCAGACGCACTTCCGCGAGGGGCAGAAAGGCACCGACCGTACAGGCAGACAGACAGCGCGAGCAGCCGTTGTCGCACTCGGCACGCAGGTTCTCGAGGTCTGCCAGTGGATCGCTCCGCAACGGTGCGTCGGTGACGATGGCCAGGGTGCGCAGGTTCGTCCCGAAGCGGGGGTTCCGTAGGAATCCGCCCTTGGTCAGGGTCCCGAGCCCTGCCGCGACCGCCGCGAAACGGTTGGCGAAGGCGCTCGGGAACGCGCCGCGCGGATTGGCGATGACGGATCCGGCGCCGCAGAGGTCGTCCGTCACGGCGGTGTGGATGCCCCAGCCGTCCAGGATCTTGACCATCTGCAGCGCGATCAGGCGCAGCTGTCGATGGCTCTGGTGCTGAGCGAAGGCGTAGGGTCCGATGGCCTCCGCCGGAGGCCGTGCCAGGCAGGCAGCGCTCTCCTGCGGAATGCGGACGCCCAACACCACCACGGACCGGGCCCCGTCGAGATGGTCGCCGGGGGTCTGAATCCGACGGCACCCCTGGGTCACCTCGGCCGCGGAGGTCAGCCACAGACGGCCGGTCTCCCGGGCGTCCAGGATGGGTTCTCCGTCCATGATGGGCTTGAGCTGCGTGGCCAACGCCTTCACTCTGGCCGCCGAAGCGATGCCGACCACGTCCGCACCCAGGTCCCGGGCCAGGCGGCGGATCCTCTCGGCCGGGTCGTCCGCGGCGGGCCACGGCCGGTAGCAGGAATCCCGACGGCCCGGAGTCAGCACGGCACTGGTCACCGTGTAGCAGGTGAAGGCCTGTCTCCCTGGGAAGAGCTCCCTCTCGGCATGCTCCCTCACGGCCGCTGAAACCGCCCGGCCGGGCTCTGCGCCTACCCCGGACATCCCATAGGGAGCGCTGCTGTAGCCCAGCTTCTCGAGGCGCGACGCCAGGGAAAACGCGCATCTCCGGCCGACATAGGACATGGAATAGCCGAAGTCCGTCCGGTGCGCGGCCCCGGGCAGCGTCGCCACGGGCGGCCGCTCCACGGCGTAGAAGACGATCGATGCCGCGTCGGGGAGAAGAGGCTTCAGCGAGACCCCGCGCGCCTCCCAGTCAGCGGCGGATTCCACGATCACCGTGTCCGCGCCCCAGCCGATGGCCTCGGCGATGAGCGCGTCCTGGACCCCGCGGTCCGGGCCGGCAGCCCGGGGTGTCACGTCCTTGCGGCGGATCGGTGCACTCGAGTACGCCTTGTTCCAGGACCGTCTGGCCTTCGGCAGGCAGAACTTCAGGCAGTACCCCATCGTGCCGCCCCGCAGTCCGTGCTCACCGACATGACGGAGGATGGTCTCCTCGGTGACCTCCGGCGGGATGTCCAGGTCCACACTCAAGCCGAAGTGTTCGGCCCAGGCGCAGCGCCACAGGTTCTTGTCGGCGAAGCGGTACGTTCTGCCCTCGATCTCCAGGGCGGTGGTGCCGCGCACCTCGGCGCTGGTGGCGAGGGTGGGGCACATGGTCACACAGAGGTTGCAGCGGTCGCAGAGCGTGTCGCCGGGAAGCAGCGGCGTCGGCACGAGCGGCGCGTCGGTGATGATGGACACAAAACGGTTGCGGGCCCCGAATTCGGGGGTCATCGCCAGTCCGTTGTACCCCAGTTCCGCCAGGCCCGAAGCGACCGCGGCGTAGATGTGGCTCATGTCCGGCGCAAAGGTCGACCGCAGGGTCTTGTAGGGACGGTAGCGCCAGATGTTGCTGGCCGTGATGGGGACCGCGCGGTACCCCTCCTCTTCGAAGAAGCGTCCCATGGAGTAACTGATGACGTCCAGATGGTCGTTCATCAGCAGCTGATAGGCGTAGCTGCCCTGGTCGTGCGGCGACGATTCTCCCCCCATCTCGATCATGCCGTCCGTGTGGTGGATGGCGCACACCAGCACCGATCGGGCCGTCGGCATGATGCCCCTGGGACTCATCAGCGGGGGACAGGCCTCCCAGCGCTCGATGTTCCCGACACCCACCAGGTCCACCCCGAGAGCGTAGGCCGCACCCTTCGCCCGTGCCGTCAGCCGTTGATCCGTCATCGCGCCGATTCCCTTTCCTGCACTGCCGCCGTCAACACCGCCGCTGCCGCGCAGACCCTGACCCACCAGAAACACGGACCGCGTCAAGTCCCGGAGACGCCACCCGGGACGGTAACGTCCGTCCCCCCGGTTCTCGGCAAAACCGCATAGGACCAACGTCTTGGCGAGGTTGTGCGTGGTGGTCCGTTTCCACCCCATCGCCCCCGCCAATTCCCCCAGCAACACCCCGTGCCCGTCCGCGCTGCGAGAGCAGATGCACTCCAGCAGAACCAACCCCTTGCGGAGAGACTCCATCGGGGTACGCATCCCCGGCTGCGCCTCCATCCTGGTCAGCGGGTCACACATCGGGATCCGTGCAACTCCAGCGGCAGACAATAGGAACCAACGTCAACCGCTACCCCCGGACGACCGGCCATACAGCAGAGCCGGTCGCCAACCGAACCGCCGGCCAGCACGGCTGCATCCCCGTCCTCGGGGTCCCTTGGCATCCCTGCATCCTGCATTGTAGGACACCGTTGCTTGCCCTGGTACAGTAGCCACTGCTCTGAGACTCGGCAAGCCCGTTTCCACGGCTGGCGGTAAGGCCTCAGTCACGGGGGGTACGGTCGAGGACGACCGGCTCCAGCGCCTTGGCGTCAGGCTCAGGGCACGTGATGGAGTCGGCGGTCTCCGCC
>JAFGRS010000826.1 GCA_016935045.1 Lentisphaeria bacterium
CCGGTCTCCGCAGCAAGGAGTCGATGGGATGTACCGGAACACACTCTCCGACCTGGCCGAGGCAGTCATGGGACTGCCGGTGTGGGACACGCACAATCACCTGCGGGGAGGGGACGAGCTGTCGGCATCTTCGTTCTGGGACATCGCGCACTACTTCTGGTTCCGCCGGGAGCTGGATGCTGCCGGCTACCCGGGCACTGCCGCAGACCTGCCCGAAGACCGGCGCACCGCCGCCTTCCTGGATGCCTTCGAGGCCGGCCGGAACACATCCTGGAATCAGGCCGTGCGCGCGGGCCTGCGAGAACTGTTCGGCATCGAGGTGCGGGACGCAGCGGACATCCAGGCGCTGAACCGACGCATCGCCGAGAAGCATCGCGACCCGGCCTGGCCCGTGGCCGTCGCGGAACGGGCCGGCCTGCACCGGCTGGTGGTGGAACGGGGTCCCGCGTCGGACTATGGGATGCTGGCGGACCGGGTCGTGCCGATGGGGGTATGCTACCTTCTCGGTGGTAAATGGGCGGAGCCCCTGGTGCGGGCGGGTGGGGCGGCCCGGGCTGTCGAGGCGTACGCTGCGGAGCTGGTCGGGGCCGTCGAGGAAGCGGTTGCCGACGGCCGCCGCGCCATGCGCATGCAGTGGGTGTTCGAGCATCCGACACGTCCGTCGGACGAGGTGCCCCGCCTTGCCGAGACAGGGAATTCGCGGGAGGACATGGCGTTGGTCCTCGGTCACCGGCTGCTTGCCGCCATGGACCGTCTGGGCTGTCACGTGCAGCTGTTCATCGGCATGGTGCGGGGCGTCGCGAGCCGGGCCCAGGGCGGGACCGCGGATCGCAGCCACGCGCGCAACGACACGGGCCGCGTCGCCGGCATGCACCCCGTCTTCGAGATGTACCCGGGATGCACCTTCGAGGTCTTCAACGCGGCCGAACTCAGCTCGCTGGACCTGGTGCAGGCGGCGCGTCTGCACGGCAACGTCATCCCCGGCGGACTGTGGTGGTTTGCCTTCCGTGCCAGCGTCTACCGCGCCAACATGCAGTACCGCATCGAGGCGCTCCCCGCGAACCGCTCGACGTTCCTCGCCACCGATGCCCGCTGCATCGAGTGGGCGTACATCAAGACCCGTTTGGTAAAGCGTCTCCTGGCCGAGTTCCTCGATGATCAGGTGCGCCGCGGCTGGCTCGACGAGGACGCCGCCCTCCATACCGCCCGCTGCTGGCTGCACGACACCGCCTCTCGGCTGTACCGGGACCCGTCCGGGGGCGCGACGGGGTGCGCTGGCGCGGCCGGGTGAAGCAGGCGGACATGGTGGGCACCATTTCTCGGTTGGCGTTGTGTCATGGGGGACCTTCCGATGCGTGCTGTTTTCTGGATGGCGTTCGTGGCGAACGTGGCGGTGACCTCGGTCTCGCTGGCGGTCCTGCCCGCGCGGGTCGCGATCCACTTCGGGGTCGACGGGATGGCGGACAACTGGGCATCCAAGGCGGCCAGTGCCCTGTTGATGACGGGCGTGCACCTGCTGCTGCTCGGCCTGCTTTGCTTTTCTACGCGTCTCGCCTGGCGCCTGCCCCCCCGTTGGATCAACCTGCCACACAAGGAATACTGGCTCAGGCCCGAGAACCTGCCCCGGGCCCGGACCCTGGTGGAGCAGCACATGTGGCGCATCGGCACGGCCACGTTCCTGTTCTTCCTGGCGGTGGGGCTGTTGTCATTGCAGGCGAACCTGAGCGATCCCGTCCGGCTGAACCTGCGTCTTTTCCTCCCCGCACTGGGGCTCTTCCTGGCCTACACGGCCTGGTGGACGGTAGGTTTCCTCCGGGCCTTCCGGCTGCCCCGGCAGCCTTGAATCAGCGCACCGGAAGGGACTCGCGGCATGCATCCCGCCTGGCCGCGGCCTGGAACAGATCGCCGACCACGAACCGCGCTCGCCCGCAGGTGCGGGGTATCTGGGCCAGGCAGTCAACCACGTTCTCGGTATGGTTGTCGATGCGGCTGGGTGGGTCGGCATTGGACCGGGAGGGATGTCCAAGACCCTTGCGGCGGGTCGGTTATCGCGACGGCGGGTCCAAAGCAGGGAACACGGACAATACAGCGGATGCTGCGGGCTCTTTCGATGCTGCGCTCAGCTCGTACCGTGGAAGGCCTTGGTCGAACCCGGCAATGCGGCCAGGGCTTCCCGCAGGAGGTCATCCCACGTCGTCCAGCGGTAGAACGGGAAATGGGGTGCGCGCAGGAGGGTGTGCGGGCCCTTGTTCCAGGCGCGCATCTGGTTGCGGGCAGGCACGACGACATCCCGGGAGGCGATCAGGCGGCGGCTGTAGATGTCGCGGGCTTCGCCGAGCCGGGCATAGGCGGAGCGCAGGGCGAGGAGTTCTTCGAGCAGTCCGGGAAGGGCACGACGCGGCGCATGGCGCAGGAAGCGGGTCGCTTCGCCGGCGTCGCTGAACATGCCCGCATGGAACCGGTGCAGGGCGGAGGGGGTGAGGTCGGCGGCCAGGGAGTCGCAGGCCTCGGGCGGCGTCCCGCGGCGGGCATCGATGGGGGTAAGGGTGCCGCAGAGGGCAATCGCGGCCGCAAAGGCATCCCGGCAGCCACCGAACACCCTGGCGGCGACCCACACCCCCATGGACCAGGCCAGCAGCACGACGCGGTCGTGTGCGGCAAGGGCGGCCTCGACCTCCGGCGGTGCGGCGAGTTCCCGGTGATCGTAGAGCAGGAGTACGTCCCAGGCACGGCTGCCGAGGAACTCGAAGGGAGTGGGGTCCATGCCCCATCCGGCCACGAAGACCAGGCAGTCCGGCCTGCCGGTCCTGTGCATCCAATGCGTTTTCACGTCGACA
>JAFGRS010000827.1 GCA_016935045.1 Lentisphaeria bacterium
CACGATCACGGATGAGTGCCAGAACCCGGCCACCGCGACTCAGGTGATCACGGTGGACGACACCCAGGCGCCGACCGTGCCGACACCCCTGCCGGCGGTCAGCGTCCAGTGCGCGGAGGACGTGCCGGCCGCGGTGACGACGATTGCCGCCTTCGAGGCCGCCTTCGGGAACGTTACGGACAACTGCTCGGCGGACGGGGACTTGAGCATCAGCCACAACGACACCGCGCTGACCGATGCCTGCGGCGGCACCATCACGCGGACCTACACGATCACGGATGAGTGCCAGAACCCGGCCACCGCGATCCAGGTGATCACGGTAGACGACACCCAGGCGCCGACGGTGCCGCAATCGCCGTTGCCGCCGGTGACGGTGCAGTGTCCGACCGATGTGCCTGCGGCGGTGACGACCATCGCTGCCTTCGAGGCTGCCTTCGGGGCCGTGTCGGACAATTGCTCCGACGATGCGGACCTCGTCCTTACGCACAGCGACACGCCGCTGACGGACCCCTGCGGGGGGTCCATTTTCCGCATGTACATCATCACGGACGAGTGCCAGAACTCCGCCAGCGCGAGCCAGACCATCACGGTGGACGACACCACTGCGCCGACGGTGGTGTGTCCGGCGGACATCCTGGATCCGCAGATTCAGTGTGTGGATGATCTCCTCAACCCGTTGCCGCCTCTGGCGACGAGCTGGGCCGCGTTCACGGGTCAGGGCGGCAGCGCCAACGACAACTGCGGCGTGGACGAGACCTCGTTCCTGTCCGAGCAGATCATCGTTGATGTCGGCAATTACAATCCGGCCGCGTGGTATGCCACCTGGATCCCGCAGCCGCCCACCGGCTGCCAGGAATACTACGTGCGGACCTACTCGGTGGCGGACGACTGCCAGAACCGCGGTCAGTGCGTCCAGGTGATCCTGGTCGAGGATACGATTCCCCCGGTGGTTGCCGTGGATACCGCCACCCTGCCGTTCTGCTTCCCGTCCGAGGTCGATGCGATCGCGGCCATTGCCGGCCGGACCACGGCCACGGACAACTGCACGGACTCGATGACGCCGTCGGTGATGATCGTGCCCGTGGCGGGGTCTCCCTGCCTGCGCACCTTCACCGTGACGGTGACGGACGAGTGCGGCAACTCGGATACCTACGACTCGGTGGACGATCAGTTGACCATCCGCATTGACGATCAGGGTCCGGTGGGTCAGCCGGGTGACATCGACGAGTGCTACGCGAACGACGCGGCGGCCATCGCGGACGCCGAGGCCGAGGTCCTGGTTGCGGTCTACGACGAGTGCGGCGGCGACGTCACGATCATCCGGACCACGGTGGAACCGGATGTCGCCGGTGGTCCCTGCGACGTGATCGTCACCGTCAACGTCGCGGACATCTGCGGGAACGAGAGCGAATTCCAGTTCATGACCCGCATCGACAACGTGGGCCCCGTGTGCCTGCTCGATCCCATCACCGTCACCTTGCAGCCGGGACCCGGCGGCAACAGCTACAGCCTGACGCCGGCGGATATCCTGGCCATCCTGGGCGCCAGCTACGACGCCTGCGGCGGCCCGGTGGACATCGTGGTGAGCCAGACGGAATTCGACTGCGAGGACATCGGCCCGAATACGATTGACGTGGAGCTGACCGATGTCTGCGGCAATTCGGTCACCTGCCAGGTGGTGATTACGGTGGTCGACTTCGTGACCGTGACCGTCGGCACCGGCTACACCTTCCTCTACCCGAGCGAGAACTGCGGCGAACAGCGCTACATTCTCGCCGGTCCCGGGAACTGGGTGACGGTGCCCATCTCCGCCTGCCATTGCGAGCCCCTGCAGCAGCTCGTCTTCGTGCTCTACTTCGACTACATGGCGATGGAGTACATGTGGGGTATGGAGGAATGGGACAAGAACCGGGTGCTGGTGGACGGTCCCTTCGCGCATCCCGACTGGGTGAACATCGAGGTGGGCGTGAGCGGTGACGGCATGGGCATGGTGGTGGTCACCATCGACAGCCCGACCGCCGAGCCTGTGATCCTGACCGGTTGTGACGAGTTCATGAGCCTGAAGTTCCGCATCCGGGACGACCACGACTTCTTCGAGTACAGCATGATCTGGCCCGAAGTCTGGTGGGCCACGGGCGAGAACGGCATCGAGATCGGGCGGGCCGGGATCCCGGGCGGCATCTACATCGACCAGTGCAACTGGCTGCTCGATATGGACCGCAACGGGCAGTACCAGCCCCACATCGACGGCGTGATCCTGTACCGCAGCATCAAGTACGGGGATTGCTTCTTCGGCCTGGTTCCCCTCATCCCGCCGGACTACGAAGCCGCCTTCGGGGCGTACCTGCCCGAGGAATGGCGCATCCTGGACTACACGTACTGGCTCGAAGGCAACTTCGACCTGAACGTCGATGACAAGGACGACGCGCTGGGCTGTGACATCGGCGCCCCCCGCACCTCGGCATCCCGCGACATCGCCTACATCGTGCGCAACGGGTCGGCGTATCCGGGCTACCGGTACCCGCCCTATGCCTGCGGCTCGCCCTACACGCCGTTCCTGAACCCAATGGTGCCGCCGGGCAGCACGCTGACGGTGCCGGTCGGCCATACGGACAACTACGGCGTCGCGGAGCAGGATGCCATCAACGGCGAAATCGATCTGCTCAAGATCCTCTGGTGCCCGTACCTGCTGAACATCATCCCCCTGCCGAAGGGCGGCGTGATGCTGCCCGAGGGCATCCTCCCGCTCGACCCTGCAACGCCGCTGCCGTGCTGGTGGATGGTCGCGCCGCCGGTCAAGAACAGCGTCGATCCCACCACCCTGCCCCTGACCCAGGTTCCCTGGGATCCCTGCTACAATTACCAGCCCCCCAACGGTGGGGTGTACTAGCCGCAGACGGGCTTGCCCCCCGCGGATCCCTTCCGCGGGGGGCAAGCCTTTTCTTCTCGTCGTGTGCCATTCGCAGATCCGCGAAGAGGGAAGGCTGAGGGAGTGCGACTCAACGGTGCGGTTCGATGTTGGCACACATTCTGCAGGCTGCCGATCGACCGGGTTTTTCCTCTCAATCCTGAGACGAAGGGGCTTGGGGGTTGGGCCCGGGTTTCAGGCAGAGAGTGGGCGAGGCCTTGAGGTGCATGCGTCATGATTGAGTTCACGATGACCTTGCCGGAAGGCGATCTGGTGCAGTGGCGCCAGGTAGCGTCCGGTGTTCCCCGCGGCGTTGACGTTGTCAACGGCGTTACGCGCGAGGGGGGAGAGCGCGCTACGGTGCACCTGCAGGCGGAGGAGGAGCTGTCGGCCCAGGCGTTTGTGGAGTGGGCCATAGGGTTGCAGATGACCTCCCGGCTCGGGGGCCCGCTTCATCTGCGTCGGGCGGATCGCGAGGGCGTACTGACGTTGGATGATCCTGTCGGCCGTTATGTGAGGGAGAAGAACGAGATTCGTCGATTCTCGGTGTACCGTACGGTAGGGATGTTCCCCAGGGATCTGCAGCGCGTCTGTTGTGGCGAGTAGTGGGGAGGGGTACCGAGGTGCGTTCCGGGAGTTGCCCCGGCTGATCACAGGCCTTCGGTGGTTCTGTCGGTGTTCCCCTGGTCTGGCGCGGGTCCCTGTATTCCCTCGGTCGGGCCCGCGCCTTACTGCCGGTGACGTACGCGGCCCAGGCTGGATGGGGAGAGCAGGATGGTGGTCGAGTCAGGTGTTCGAGGGGCCTTCTTTCGGAAACTGCCCAATGACGACCATCGAATCTATCTGCTGAGGCATCCCAACTCGGACGGCCTGCTGCCGCATTGGGTGACCCCCGAGGTGCGCATAGGCCTGCGGTACCTGCTCATCGGGCATTGCCGCCCCATATGGTGGTCAGCAGCTTTCTACATGCCGTCTCTTGCCTGGCGTTCGGAACACCCCCGTTCCGGACAGGATGGTGTCCTTCCCCGTTGGGCCGTCGGTATCCTGGTCTGCGAACGTGAGGGTGCGGACCCGGGATTCCCCTGCTGGGAAGCATCGGGAGGAACCCGGGGGCTGGACGGTTTTGGCCAGCCCCTGGATCCGGGGCGGCCGTCACGTTTCCTGGGCTTGGTTCAGCTTGACCCGTCCATCCTGCCGACGCTTGGCACGCGCGATGTGCCGTCTTCCGATCAGCTTGTTGTCGAGGCGCATCTGAAGGTACCCCGCTTTGCCCGGAGGGGTGTGTGGCACGCTGTGGAGAACAATGCCGGTCGGCACTATGCGCTCAGTCCTTTCCGGGGCATGAGTCTGTTTTTTCAGCGCGGTCTGTGGGCAGACTGCGCTTTTGTGGCCTGCCGCAGTGCCATCATGATCACGCAGCACAGTGTTGGCGGGCGTCCCTATGGCGTGGCCGAACTCGTTGGGAATCTCATCGCTGCCTTCCTGATGCTTCCGGTAGTCCGGGGACTGTCGCTATGGAAGCGATTGGTATACGGAAGGGCATTGCAGCGGTGGCTGGAAACTCGCGCCTCTGAAGGCACACCACCGAAGGCGTTCGGCAGGCTGGTGCGAGGACTGATTCGTAGGGACCCGGCCTTTCCCAGTGTAATCGAGTTGATCGCGATGGCATTGAGGCTCCAGAGGAGTGGGGAGCCGGGCTGCGGTGGTACCGATACCGTACCGGCCGATTTCAACTGCAGCGCCGTGCTGGAGTCTCTCCCGAGTTACGGGGACCACCTCTCTGACGGGGAGCGTGAGTCCATGAGGCAAGTGTTCTTCGACTACGTCAGTGCCGGCTTCCCCGTGGTGTGTCCCGTGGCTCCGAAGGAGCTGCCGGAATACGAGGCCCTTGTGCAGTCGCGCCTCGCCGAGTTCAGGCGGGAGGCGGGCCTGGAACCGCCTTCTCCCTGTCAGGCAGTAGGTGGAGGCGATTCCGAAGACCATGCTTTTCTGCTCTTGGGTTATCATCTGGCGAGGCCTTGCGAGGTCCCGGCGGGCGTGGCGACGTATGGACGTTCCGTGGATGGGTTTGTCGTTTCTGACCTGACCTACACGCAGTGGCTGAACGTGGATCCGGATCGGTTCTGTGATGCCACCGCGCGCAGCACTCGGCTCGGCCGGGGGGACGAGCGTAAGCTGGTACGACAGTTCCTCGTTGTGGTCCCGAAGGGAGTCCTGCTGAGCGCCTGGGATGCCCGGGAGTTGACCCGGGCATGGTTGTCGAAGGTTGCGCCGTGGAGTTCCTGTGCCTCGGGGTTGGTTACCCCCGAGGATCTCGACGACCCGATCCGGTGCGTCTGTCGCACCGTATTGCTAACCATCGATCGAGCCCGGCAGCGCTTTGCCACGGTGATCCGTGAGGACTGCAAGGGGACCTGGGACAGCCACTGGAAGAGACTGGCCAGAGGTTTCGCGGCCGAGAATTCTGAGGACAGGCCGCCAGGATATCCCGAAACGAAGATCCTGCGCATCTGGGAAGTGCAGGTGCATGCTGCGGTGCGAGACGTGCAGGGGGAAGTGCCTCGACAGGGGCCCCACTGGGTTCCCCACCAGGCGCTCATGACCTTCCAGTGGCGGGCCGATGAGGAGCTTGGTCGACTGGCTCTGCCTGCTGGACGGCAGGCCTCCTGCTTCCGGCCGCTGCTGGTGGCCGTCCATCCTGCTCGGCGCCTCTTGCTGTACCCACCGTGCGCCGGCGAGAGCAGGGAACGACCCAACGAGGTCCCATGGGATGAGCACTCCTTCCCCTCCCTTGTCTGATCCGGTCACACTGGAACTGCGGGTCCCGATGGGCGTATCGGTGATCACCTCCTGGTGGCAGCCCGTCCTTCCGGTATCCGGTGCCGCAGCGTCTGGCCTACAGCCCGGCGACGGATCGCCATCGACCCCTGCTCTTCTGCCGTCCGTCCGGGCAACTCTGGAGGGAGGCGTGCCAGCCCTGGACTACTACTACATCGGGCAGGGGGACGAGGCCACCTGGGCATCGATGCTGGGCATGGTTCCGGGAGGGCGGCAAGTCATCCCTGGAGAGATCAGCAGCCACATCTGTTCCCGTGCGTATGAGCGGACGGCCCGGCGCATCCGTTGCGGCTTTAGAGGACTTCCCAACAGCAGCGGTGTGCAGCGCGGGTACGCCCGGGTCGCGGCGCTGGCGACGCACTGCAAGGATGTCTCGAAGGCCAGGGGCACTTGGTTGTGCGAAGTTGGCCAACGGCATCGTCTTGCCAGCTTCCTGCAATCCCAGGGGGTCGTGCCCTCCCGGGCCGAGAACCGCGGGCGTTCCTCCGACGGCTTCTGCTCTCTGCTGCCGCTGCGTGCGGCATTGCGGGTTGCCAGCATGCTTTCGATTCCCGTGGTCGAGATTGTCGGCGGGTTGCGTATCCGCCACGGCACAGGGGACCGCAGTGAGGCTTCGGGGGGGGGCTACGGTTGGGCCGATCTGCTGGAGGGCGATCCTTCTGCAAGGTACCGGCCTGAGAACATCCTGGTGGACAATCTGGTGCAGTTGGCGACTTCGATCCTGACCGAGCTTCCTCCCAGGGAGCTGTCGCCGGCTGGCTGGCTGGCTCCACCGGTCACACTGGCGCTGGAGATCGAGCCTGGGGCCAGCCATATCCTCAACTCCCTGACCGCCTACCGTCGTGTCCGCAACCGCTACCGCGAACGCGTAAAGGGTATTCTGCGGGCCCTCCGGAAGGAAGACCCCGAGGGCGAGAGGGTGCGGGAGCACTACCAGGCCTTCCGCGGCTATGAGCGCCTGACGAGGCAGGATTGGCGCAGGCTGACCGTGTTGTACGAACTCTGCGTCGGGCTCAACGTCGACATCGGGCACATGTTGCTCAACGGCGAGATCCCCGGGAACGTGAGTTGCTTCACCTGGGAACGCGGTTCTCTGGCTGTCCGGGGGGCGGATGTGGATGACGTGTGCCGGCCGCTTGCGCTGGACGGCAACCTGGCGGAAGAGATCTCGGCGTACACGATCGGCGATCTGACCAAGGACGTAGTGCACTACCATTGTAGCGATCATTGTGGAGCTCATTTTTGTGATCAGGCTCCGGGGATGCACCATGCGGCGGAGGACTTCAAGCTCTGGATTCGGCAGGCGTATGCCCTGGCACAACTCTCCGGTGTGGCTCCTGGCAGTGCCGACGTGCGTCCCCTCATTCACCCCAACCTGAGTCGGCACATTGCCATCGAGCTGGAATCCACGGTTCTCGGGGTAGACCAGGTTGTCAGCAGCTACGCCCTGGTGGATCTCTGGCTGCGGCAGTGTGCGTTTGCAGGGGAGGCCGAGGAACCCCAGTACGGTTGACAGCCGATTTCCGGCCTCGGCGACCCGGCCTGTTCCGTTGATGCCGGGTCCGCGCGGGGGTGGCCGAGCCCTTCTCCGATCGCGGTGTGCCGAAGTGAACGGCGTGGGGGGGGCCGGCTCCGCGTATGGGAAGGGAAGGTGCATGCGGGCACAGACGCGCAGGGGCTTGCTGGTGGTTTTGGACCTGGTCAACTCGACCCGGGCTTTGGTGGTGCCTGAGCTTGGGGGCGCAGGGCGGCATCCCGTGATTCCCGCGGGTGACGGAAGGGAGCGAGCCGCAAGCAGTCTGGACTGGCTGATATCCAACCTGTCATACTTGCTCTGGGAGGCCGGTGGGGAGACCACGGCGTTCACCGGGGATGGCTTGCTGGTGTTCTTCGAAGACCGTGGGCGCCCGCGCCGGGTTGCCTGGGCGTTGATCGAGGCCCTGCAGGATTGCGGGGCGCTTTTGGCTGACCATGCCTACGCTCTGGGGCCCGGCTCTCCGCCGCTTGGTCTGCGGGGTGCGGTGCATTATGCCGACGCGCTGGAAGTGCTGGACGGGCCTTTGGCAGGCAGGTTGATCGGGCGGTCGACTCACATGGTGGAGGAAGCCATGGAGAGTGTTAGGCATCTGGACTGGCGGCCGGGCATGGCAGTGAACGTTGCGGTGACGCGGGATGCCGCCATGACCTGCCAGATACCTCTTGGTCCCGTCCCGGTGATGCCAGCCAAGTCGTGCCGGGTGTTCTCCGCTCGGGATCCGCTTGGTGTGCTGGACTATGCGCCTCTCGGGCGGGCGCGGCCGTGTTCACCAGCGCGCCGCCGCGGGATCTACGCGCGCCACAGCGGCATGGTTGTTTACATCGGCTGGCAGGCCTCCCTGGACGGGCCTGCCTTTCCGAACCTAACGGTTTACCTGGACGCCATGTGGCGTCTCGTGGACTTGGCCTGTCTCTGTGACCTGGACGTCGTTGGTGTGACGCCGACGGGCGTTCTGGGTTTCGTGGCCAAGCCGCAGCGCGTCAGGGATGACCTGGAGTGGCTGCTGGAATGCCTCTGTGGCCAGAAGCTGGGGCAACGGAACGCCCCGGAGGCCGTCAGGCGAATCAGGCAGTTGGGATGGGATGGTGTCCGGCTTGTCGCAGGCATCGTCCATGGTCCCGTTGCGCGTCCGCTAACGGGACCATTGACGGGGCAGGGCCTGGGGGCTGGTGTGATCTGCGCCACTCGTTTCGCGCAGTGGGTCACAGCGATGGAGCAGGCCGGCAAGTCGCTGGTCGCTATCGCTACGCCGAGGGAATTCTGCAGGGACGCGCCACAGCTTCTTGCGCCCCGGTCCTGGCGCGAGCTCTGCGGGCACCTCGGGCAGAAAGGCGGTGTTCCGGCACCCACGGGTTCCCGCTGTCGGTCCCTGCCTATTGCCGAGGGGGAGTCCAAGAACCTGCCCGACATGGGGTACCGGAGTGCGTGGGTCCTGACGCGTCGTGCGGGGAGTTGAGGGGGAGACGCGAAGGGGTTTCTGCGGATGGCCTGGCGGACTCCAGTGCGCCGTTCCGTACGCATGTGAACGTGGCGCCACGCGCAACTGGGGACCATGGTCCACTGTCCATGGTCCTTGCAGCGCAATGAGATGTGTAGTATTTCCGAGACGTGGGGTTCTGCAAGGGCCTCTCCGGAAAGGCCTTTCCCTGCCCGGGTCCCAGACCGCGGCTGGAGGGTGCCCGTTACCGGGGCATCTCCGAGTTGCCGTTGTTGGCGACGGCTGCGATAGTAGGGGTGTCGGGGTTGCGGTTTGGCGTTGGGTTTCCGTGGGTGCCCCGAGGGAAGGATTCCAGAGAGGAGTTGGACCATGGCAGCCTCCGTTCCCCCCGTCCCGTCGTATCTTCGGGGCTATGCGTCCCAGTGGCAGGAGGACCCCCACGCGGCAAATCTGGCGTGGTGGCGGGATGCCCGCCTGGGACTCTTCATTCACTACGGGCTCTACTCCCTGCTTGCCGAGCACGAGTGGGTGCAGTTCCGCCGGAAGATCCCCGTAGCGCAGTACGCGAAGCTGGCCGAGACGTTTTCGGCGCACCATTTCGACGCGGACTTTATCACCGACCTGGCCCTGGAAGCCGAGATGCGCTATGTCACCTTGGTGACGTGTCACCACGAGAGCTTCTGTCTCTGGGACTCGAAGGTGGAGTCTTTCAACAGCTGCAAGGCGCCGTGCTGCGGTCGGGACCTGGTGGGGGAGTTGGCCGCGGCCTGCGCCCGCAAAGGTCTGGGGTTCTTCACCTACTACACGTTCATGCTGAACTGGCGCCATCCCTGGTTCCTGAGCCGCGAGGTGATGTCCATGGCGCGGCCCGACTACGACGCCCCCCAGCCCGAGTACCTGTACCGGGAGAAGGCGGATTTCCGGCGATATCTGGACTACGTGCGCGTGGCGCTGACGGAGTTGCTGACGGGGTACGGTCCGCTGTCGGGGATGTGGCTGGACCTGATCATGGCCTGGTACATCCTGGGGCCGGAGTACATCCCGGTGGAGGAGTTCTATGCCCTGATCCGGGAGCTGCAGCCGCACGCGCTGATCTCCTGGAAGCAGGGCGCGACGGGAACGGAGGACTTCGGTTCTCCGGAGCAGCGCTTCCATTCCCTGGAGGAACGGGCCCGGCAGGCGGGGGGGGAGGCGGCGGCCGCGCGTGCCCGGGTTGCCTGGGAGGGCAACCAGGCGAAGCACAACGAGATCTGCGCCACGCTGCAGCGGGGGAGTTGGGGGTTCAACGCCTTCGAGCCGCACCGCACGGCGGACGAGGTGTACGACTTGGTGGGGCATGCCCTGTCCCACAACTGCAACCTGTTGCTGAACATCGGTCCCATGGGGGACGGCTCGGTTCACCCCACGCAGGTGCGACTGCTGCGGGAGCTGGGGGCGCGCATCCGCCGCGACGGCTGGCCGGAAACGGGAGCAGCGGCCGCGGGAGGCGGGACGGTGCCGGAGCTGTAGCGGATCTTCCCCACCCCCGACACGGCTCAGCGCGAGGTCCGCCCTCCGGACGACGCTGTCCAGAAAGGGCCTGGCGGAGGCCGTCGAGACCGGAACGCCTCCACCGAGTTCGTCTCGGTGGAGCGAAGATGGGGGGAAGAGCGACGACTCGCCCCCTCTGATCCCAATCTTCGCTCCACTGCCGCAAGGACAGTGGAGGCGAGAGACCCCTTTCCGGACGCCCTCCAGCAAGCGGTGGCGGGATCAGCGGGCGGCCTCGACCCAGATGGGGCTGGACCAGGCGCGTCGCCCGTCGCTTTGTGCTACCCGGAGGTAATCGTAGTCCGTCGGACGTTCGGCTTCGAGGTCGGTGACGAAGGCGGTAGAGGTTCGTTCCGTGCCCGCGATATCGTAAAGGAAATGGTCCCGTGCGTTCTTGACGATGGTGATGGTGGCAAGCGGTTCGGGTGCGGTGACGTGGAAGAAGAGGCGCCACGCCGGGGCGCCGGTGTCGGGCAGTTCACTGCCCATCACCTTCCCGTTGATCCGGAAATCGATGTGGCTGCGGGCGCCTTCGCAGGCGTAGCAGCGGCGTTGCCGGATGGCGTCGAAGACGGCCTCTCGGGAGAGTTTTTCGGCCAGGACTGGGGCGATGCCGGGCTGGTCGTGGCGCAGATTTGCGTGGCCGCTGTTGACCTCGAGTCCCGGGAAGGGAGAATGGATGTCACTGCCGGCGATGCAGCCGATGCGGGCGCCCCGTTCGAGAGCGTCCTGCCAGAAGTTCCCGCGTGCGGCAGTGAAGTCGGCGCCCGGCGTGCCCCAGCCATCGGACAGTTCCGTGTGGCCGTGGATTTCGCCGAAGAAGATCTTGTAGGGTGACGGCCCCGGATGCTGTCGTTCCATGTGGTCGCGCATGGGTTTGCGGTCCGCATTCGGGCCGCCGTACACGACATCCGTGAACACCCGCTCGCGCGACGGGTGCATGTTGGTTCGGCCTGGGATGATCGGTGGCACTCTCTTCCCGGGTTGGGTGCGATGGTTGCGGGGCTATCGTCTACCGGGCCGATCCCGCAACGGCCAGTTGGGGTCTTCGGTGCGGAGTTCCCGGAGGAGGGTTTCCGCACGGGCGACCGGATCGGGGTGTTGCGCGGCGAGGTTGGTGGTTTCGCCGGCGTCGGCAGCCAGGTCATAGAGTTCGATGTTGGCGGAGGGGCCATTGCGCACCGCCTTCCAGTTGCCGAAGCGCACGGCCTGGATGGAGGCTCCCTCGTGGAGTTCCCAGTAGAATGCATCCCGTACCGGCGCCAGTCCTCCCTGGAGCATGTCCACGAGGGAGACGCCATCGGCGTGCAGGCCGGCCGGCAGGGAGACGCCGGCGAGTTCCACGGCGGTGGGCAGGAAGTCCCAGAACGCCCAGGGCTGGTGGCAGACGCGTCCGGCGGGAACGTGACCCGGCCAGCGCGCGAGCGCCGCCTGGCGCAAGGCCCCCTCGTACATCGAGCGCTTGTATCCCCGCAGCATGCCTCCCATGGTCTGGTCGAAGAGCCTGCCGATCTCCGAGTCCGGGCTGAAGGA
>JAFGRS010000136.1 GCA_016935045.1 Lentisphaeria bacterium
ACTGGAGCCCGCGATGCCCGGCCGCCCCGGGCCGGGTTCGCGGTAACCGCGGAGGGGGAGAGGGAGAGAGAGTCTCGCGCAGAGACGCGGAGGCGCAGAGGCCGCGGAGGGGGAGAGGGAGGGTGACCAGGGCCCATGAGTCACCGGGTCACCGCGTCACCGCGAGGTCGGTGGTCGGCAGTCCGTAGTCGGTAGTCCGTAGGCTGGCATGCCGTCGGCTTGCATCGCCCTGCTCACATCCACCCTGGCCGTCACGCTGGGCAAGTCCCTGACGTCTCTGGCTTGAAACGGTCCATTGTCCATGGTCCATTGTCCATGGTCCCCAGTTGCGCGTAGCGCTACGTTCGAAGAGGGAGCGGTACGGAGATCGTGTCCGCATGAGCAGATGGCTCGACAGCGGGTGGCGTTGGCATGTGTGCGTCCTGGCCGGGCTGGCGGTTGGCCTGGCCCGGGCCGGGACTCCCGTGCGCAGGAGTGAGAGCATGACCCCCCAGGTTTCCGAAAACACGTACGTCGGCGAGTTGATGCGTTTTCCGGGCCCCTACGGGTTCTGGATCGGCAAGGCGGGCGCCATCCTGACCACGGACGAGGAACTCGTGACCCTCGCCCGCGACCCGGAGCGTGTCATCGACCTCTCCCTGACCTTCGACAAGCGCACGGACAGCCTGCGCAGCATCTGCGAGCGGGCCCAGGCCGCGGGCCAGCGCACCCTGGTGCTTTCCTTCGACCACTTCTTCAAGCAATACCGTCCCGGCACCAACGAGCCGCGGCGGCTGATGCCGGACACCGAGGAGTACATCGGCCACATCGCGGCCATCAGCCGGTTCGCGGCCGACTACGGGCTGGCCCTCGAGCTGAGCCTTCTCAGCCCCCTCGAAATCGGGCCGGGCTACCAGCGCCAGACCGGCGAATCGGGACTCTGGATGCACTACCGCAAGGGGTTGCGGGACCCGGTGACGGGTGTTTACAGCGTGCAGCTCTGGCGCCAGTTGCAGTGGTGCAACAACAAGGGGCCGGTGGCCATTGCCGGCGCCGGGGTGCGGGTCTTTGCCTTCCGGGAGTCCCCCGTCCCGGGCACGCCGTACCTGGCGGTGAATCCAGGGGAGATCGTCGAGATCAGCGACACCGCCGAAGTGGAGGAATGGGAGGGTGCGGTACGTCGTCACGGCGACTACCGGGCCCAGCGCATCCGGGTCCACGGCCGGGGCCGCACCGACGCAGGGCCTCTCGACCGCGTGCTCGTGGTGCAGGTCTACCGTACCCCCGAGATGGACTACTTCAGCGACCGGGCGCTGCCCTTCCTCGAAGCCCTCGCCGACCGCTACGTGGATGCGGGAGTGCGCTTCCACGCCCTGTATTCGGACGAGATGCATATCCAGCAGGACTGGGGCTATTTCAGCCACCACGACCACGGCGAGCTGGCCCTGCGCTACGTCAGCGACGGCCTGCGCCGGCGGTTCGCGGCCCTCTACGGCGCGGAGTACGAGGATCTTGCCCGTTATCTGGTCTACTTCTGCCGCGGCCAGGAGGACACCCGGGACGACACCCGCGCCAAGGAGGGAACCATGCACGTGTTCGGGGCATCCCCCGAGGACATCCGGCGCACGGCCCTGTTCCGGGCCCGCTACTACGGCCTGCTGCAGGACGGGGTGGTGGACCTTTTCGTTGCCGCCAAGCGGCATCTCGAAGGGCGCATGGGCTACCGGCTGGACACCCGGGCCCACGCCACCTGGGCCGAAAGTCCCACCATCGACCGCTGGGAAACGGGGCACGACCATCATCCCCGGAACCAGTACGAGTATACCTCGAATTTCGTCTGGTCGAACACGGTGCACCAGGCCGCCTCGGCCTGCCACGACTACTTCAAGTGGGGCGAGTACCTGACCGGGACCGGCAACGATCACGCCGAGTGCGGTTGGCTCGACCGCAACTACTACGGGCTGGCGCTGGGTTGTTCCACGGGGATCGTCAACGAGGTGCCCTACTCCTATGCGGCGCACTGGGGCAGCCCCCGTGAGGTGGCGGACCGGCGCAGCTGGCTGCAGGCTGTCTATGGCGCCGCGGGCTCACCCGTTCACGGCATGGTACAGGGGCTCGAACACCGGGATGTCGAGGTGCTGATGCTCTACCCCCTGGATCTGGTCAGCGTGGACGAACGCTTCGGCTCCTGGATGACGCAGTACGGCTACGCCAACTACCTCACTTCCGCCAAGCTCATCGAGCTGGGCCGGGTGCGCGAGGGAGCCATCGAGGTGGCCGGGCGACGCTTTCCCACCCTGGTGGCGCTCTTCGAACCCCATCCCCCGCCGAAGCTGCTGACCCTGATGCGTGACCTCGCCGAAGCGGGGGGACGCGTGATCTGGAGCGCCACGCCCCCGCTGCTGGCGGCGGACGGCAGCCACTGCCTGGACGAGTGGCGGGAGTTGTTCGGCGTCGATGTCACCCCCGCCGCGGACATGGGGTGGCTGGTCCCGGGGCGCCTGGTTGCCTTCGAGGGGGCCCTGGGCGGCATTCCTCCGATGCCGATCCTGACGGACCTCCTGCCGGACCGGGTCTACGCCGTCGCTCCGCGTCCGGGCACCGAGGTCCTTGCCCGGGTGCAGGGCAAGGTGGCCGGGGCCCTGCGGCTGACCCCCGCCGGGGGACGCTTCTGCTTCCTCGGCTTTCGTCCCCGGGACGACCAGTCGCAGAGCCTGGGCTATGACGCGCGCTGGTGGTTCGACATTCTCGACGCCCTTGGGGCCTACCCGGCAACGGGTCGTTTCGAGGGTGTCAACGACAATGCCGAGGTCCTCTCCCGCACCGGGCCCTGGCTGTGCTGCCGTTTCCCCAACGGTGCCGTCTCCGTCGCCCGCCATCTCCACACCTACGCCGAATCCTGGCCCGGCGGCTTCGGGCGCAAGGAGGACGCGGATCGGCGCATCCTCGAAGCGAACCCGCCTCCGCCCCGCGAGATCCGGCTCGACGGGTTGCGGATTGCGGGGCACACGGTCACCTACGACGGGCACGGGCCGTTGACCTTCCGCGTGGGTCCAGGCGGTTCCCTGGTGGGGTTCGCCGGGCACCAGTGC
>JAFGRS010000828.1 GCA_016935045.1 Lentisphaeria bacterium
AATACGCCATCTCCGCTACGGATGCAAGCACGGAAAGACAATCAAAAAAACTCTCAACATGCTTACCATAAAACTGTTATGCTATGGGAATTCGCGGAATGGGAATGCGCCTTGCGTCAATTACCGGCAATTGGTTTGCGGGGAAGGAAGCCCGGGGTCCCTCTGTACGGCCGGCGGTCCCCGACGGCCAGGGCGCCCGGGGATGCCGCCCGGGGACCGTGCGGCGTACCGGGGATTGGGGGGATGCCGCCCGGGGACCGTGCGGCGTACAGGGGAAAAGAGGGACCGGCCTGCCTCCCGGCTCACTGGACCGCCCGCGTCCTCGCGGGCATCCCCCCGGCGCGCCCGCGTCCTCGCGGGCATCCTGTCTCGCACCGCGTTCAGCGTATTGGCTCTACGGGTGCCTTTCGGCTCGAGGCATCTACGTGCGCTCCGGCCACCTTTCCTGAGAACTGCCCCGGATTTCTGGCTGGGGGCTTGAAAAGCTAACATAAGTGTGTTTTCTTAATCGTGGACGCATGAGGCAGCCGGGGCGTCGGCGGATCGGGGTCCGGGTGTTTCTCGGGCGTCCTGGAAGGGGAGATGGCTGTGGACAGAGCGGATGCGTATCTCATTCTGAATCTGCTGCCGGGGATCGGGCCTCTGCGGGTCAGTCAGTTGCTGACGCTCTACGAGAGCCCGGAGGCGGTCCTGGGGTCGTCGGAGGCGGCCCTGGCCCGGGTGCCGGGGATCGGGGACCGGCTGGCACGGGTCCTGGCGTCGTGGCGGGAACATTGTGACCTCGAGACGGAGAAGGCGTTGGTCCAGCGGGGCGGGGTGCACGTCCTGACCCGGGAAGATCCCGCCTATCCGGCCCTGCTGCGGGAGATCCATGATCCTCCCCTGTGTCTGTACGTTCGCGGTTCCGTGGAGGCGCTGGAGCGTTGCCGCGCCGGCATTTCGATGGTGGGTTCGCGACGCACGACGACGTACGGGGTGCACATGGCCGAGCACCTGGCGATGGCGGCCGCCTATGCCGGCTGGCCCGTGGTTTCGGGATTGGCGCGGGGGATCGACACGGCGGTGCACGAGGCCGTCCTGCGGGCCGGCGGCTGCACGCTGGCGGTGCTGGGGGCGGGTCTGGGGCTGGTCTGCCCGCAGGAGAACGTTCCCCTGGCCCAGCGCATCGTGGCCCGGGGGGGGGCGCTGGTCTCGGAGTTTCCCATGATGTTTCCTCCGGACAAGCGTACCTTCCCCATGCGCAACCGCATCATTTCCGGCCTGACCCAGGGCACCGTCGTGGTGGAGGCCGGCGCCAGCTCCGGTTCCCTGATCACCGCCGCCCAGGCCCTCGAACAGGGCCGTCAGGTCTTCGCCGTGCCGGGGCGCGTGGACTGCCCGCAATCCCGGGGATGCCATGCCCTCATCAAGGACGGCGCCAAGCTGACGGAGACCTTCGAGGACATTGCCGAGGAGTTCGCCCGCCTGCCCGGGATGGCCCTCCCGAGCACCCCCGGTCCCCCCAGGCCTCCCACCGGCAACCGCGAATCGGGCCCGCAGCAGTTGACATTGGCCCCTCTGGAAGAGAGATTACTGGCTCTTCTGGGCGACGGCGACGTTTCGATCGACGACCTCATCCGTGCCGCGGAGGCACCGCCTTCCCACGTACTCAGCGCGTTGCTGATGCTGGAGATGCGGCGTCTGGTGCGCCAGTTGCCCGGGCGTCGTGTGGTCAGAGCAGGTTCCGAGCATCTGGGCTGAACCTGCCCGCAAACAGGTTGTGGCATGGGAACATCGCTGGTCATCGTCGAATCCCCCGCCAAGGCGCGGACCATCGGCCGCTACCTCGGGCGCGAGGTCAACGTGTTGGCCTCCATGGGCCACGTGCGGGACCTTCCGGAGAGCTCCCTCGGCGTGGATGTCGCGGGTGGGTTTCAGCCGGTCTACGTCCTCACTGCCAACGGCAAGCGCGTCATCCGCGGCCTGACGGCCGCCGCCCGGGCCGCGGACCACATCTACCTGGCCACCGACCCGGATCGGGAAGGGGAGGCCATCGCCTGGCACCTGGCGGAAGTGCTGAAGCCAGCCGCCCGGAGCGCTCTCTTCCATCGTGTCGCCTTTCACGAGATCACCCAGCGGGCCATCCGCGCGTCCTTCGATCACCCCGGCGTCATCTCCGAACCCCTCGTGGCGGCACAGCAGGCCCGCCGGGTCATCGACCGGCTCGTCGGCTACCAGGTCAGCCCCCTGCTCTGGCGCAACGTCCGCAAGGGAACCAGCGCCGGACGGGTCCAGTCCGTCGCCCTGCGGCTGGTCTGTGAGCGGGAGCGGGAGGTGCAGGCCTTCACGCCGGAAGAGTACTGGAACCTCGATGCCCGTTTCCGCACCGGGATGCCCGAGGCGGAATTCGGCACGCGCCTGGTTCTGCTCGACGACAGGAAACCGGTCGTCCCCGACGCCGAAACCGCCAACGCCCTGGCCGGGGAACTCGAAACCGCGGCATTCGCGGTCGCCGCGGTCACCGCGACCCCCCGCCTGCAGCGCCCGCAACCCCCCTTCATCACCAGTACCCTGCAACAGGCCGGGGGCAACTCGCTGAAGCTGTCCACCACCCAGACCATGCGCCTGGCACAGCAGCTCTACGAGGGAGTCGACGTGGGGTCGGGGGGGCCGGTGGGCCTGATCACCTACATGCGTACGGATTCGGTCCACGTCGCCCCCGAGGCCCAGAAGGAGACCCTCGAATTCATCGGTCAGACCTATGGCGCCGAGTACCTTCCCTCGTCCCCCAACCGGTACCGCAGCCGGCAGTCCGCCCAGGAGGCGCACGAGGCCATCCGGCCCACCGATGTGCGGCGCACCCCGGAGTCCCTTGCCCCTCACCTGACGGCCCCCCAGTTGCGGCTCTACCGTCTCATCTGGAACCGCTTCGTGGCCAGTCAGATGGCGCCCGCCCGCCAGATGGACCACGTCATCGACGTCAGGGCCCGCGGCGAGTCCCTGCGCCACAGCTATGTCTTCCGGGCCAGCTCCCGGGAGACGCTCTTTCCCGGGTTCCTGCGTGTTTACGACCTGCGGGAGACCGGGGAGGAGGAAGCGGACGGACAGAACCGGGTCCTGCCGGAGGTGCCGGTGGGGGTGCCCTGCAACCTGGTCGATCTCGAACGGGAACAGTGTTTCACCTCGCCTCCCCCGCGCTACTCCGAGGCCATGCTGATCAAGGCTCTGGAACAGAACGGGGTGGGGCGTCCCTCCACCTACTCGCCCACGGTCAACACCATCCAGGAACGGGAGTACGTGACCAAGGAGAAGGGCCGCCTCATCCCCACGGAACTGGGCTTCCAGGTCAACGACTACCTGGTAGGGCACATGCCGGAACTCTTCGACGTCGGTTTCACCGCCGAAATGGAAGCCCAGCTCGACCGCGTCGAGGAAGGCGAGCGGGACTGGCGCGAGATGCTCCACGGCTTCTACGAGCAGTTCCGCACCTGGGTCCAGCACGACGGCATGCCCCCCATCCCCTCCGCGGCCGAGGCCGTCGCCTTCCTGCGGGCCTTCCCGCCCGACTTGACCTGGAACCCGCCCGTGCGGCGCGGCAGACGGACCTTCGACGATGCCGAGTTCCACCACTCCCTCCTGAACCAGCTCGAATCCGGCGGCAAGCCCCTCACGGAACGCCAGTGGAAGGCGCTCCTGGGAGTGGCGGCACGCTATGCCCCATCCTGCCCGGCCATCCGGGCAGCCGCGGAGGCCCTCGGGGTGACGGAAACGGTCGCCCGCATGGCGGCGGAGACGGTGCAGGCGCGGGAAGGGGCGCCCCCACAGGACGCCGCCCCCGCGGCGGAGGATCTCCGACTCCTCGATGCCCTCCGGGGGGTCGCCTGGCGCCCCCCCGCGACCCGCGGCCGGCGCACCTACGACGACGCCCGCTTCTATCGCTCCCTGCGCCGACACGTCGACTCCGGAAACCGGCTCAGTGCGGCACAGACCCGATCCCTCGAACGGCTCCTGACAGCCTATGCCGACCAGATCCCCGATTTCGACCGCCTCGCCGCAGACCTGGGACTGGCCCGGCCCGGGGAGAGGGCGGCAGCAACCGCAGCGGCCAACGACAACGGTACGGGCGCCAACGGCCCCGACCCGATCGTGATCCGCCTGCTCGCCATGGCGGAACGCATCCAGGAATGGGCGCCCCCGACACAACGCGGCAAGCAGACCTATGACGACCGCGTCTTCGTCGAATCCCTCAAACGTCAGTTCCATACCAGGGGGACCCTCTCCGAGCGCCAGGTTGCCGCCCTCAAGTCCCTGATGGGACGCTATGCCGAACGCATCGAGGGTTTCGAGCAGGACGCCGCCGCTCTCGGCCTCACCCGGATCGAGACGAAACCCAAGCCGGTGGACGCGCGGGTACCGTGCCCGAAGTGCGGCTCGCCCCTGGTACAGAGACGGAACCGCCGCAACGGCAAGCCGTTCTATGGCTGCTCCGCATTCCCCAAGTGCCGCTACCTCAGCAACGAACTGCCGCAGCCGGGCAAGGACGCCGCCGCCCCGAACCACCCGGCTACGGAATCCTGAACGCCGCAACCGGACCGGGCCGGCCGCTCCGGCGCCTCGGATTTCTCCGGCGGAGACCTTGAAAGCAGACGCGGGCCGCATAGATTATTGGTCGGTGCAGCCCCTCCGTGGTTGGGCCGATGTGTACCTGTAGCTCAATTGGATAGAGCGTCTGGCTACGGACCAGAAGGTTTGGGGTTCGAGTCCCTACAGGTACGCCACACCCAAGGAGTGGCGAGGTAGCTCAGTTGGTAGAGCAGGGGACTGAAAATCCCTGTGTCGCCAGTTCGACTCTGGCCCTTGCCACCAAGATAAATAGCCTTACGTCAGGCGCTTACGACACAGAGAACGGCAGAGTAGGGAAACCCCCGAAATGCCGTTTTTTGTGCATTTTGTGCATGAAACGCGCGCCAAATCCGGCACGCACCTGGCACATGCGGTCCAAGGCTGGATGAGTCGGGCACC
>JAFGRS010000829.1 GCA_016935045.1 Lentisphaeria bacterium
CCGGGCGGGGGTGGGCGAGGGGGCGGCCGCGCCAATGTTGCTGTCTTTCCTGGCGCCGTCGGCGCGGACACGGACCGACGGGCGTGTGGCCGGCCGCACGCGCCGTCGGACAGCCCGGGCGGCCGGACGGCGCCGGGCACCGACGCGGACGGATCCCAGCCGGCGCCGGCCAGAGACGCAGCAGCACTGGGGGCCGTGCGGGTCAGAACCGTGTCGGCGGGTTGTGTACCCGTGAACATCCTGATCATCAAACCGAGCAGTCTCGGGGACATCGTGCATGCCCTGCCGGCTGTGGACCTGATCCGGCGGCATCTGCCGGACGCGTTCCTTGCCTGGGTGGTGCACGACAGCCTTTCGGGGCTGCTGGATCTGTGTCCGAGCGTGGACGAGGTGATTCTGTTCCAACGTGACCGCTGGGGGCGTCTGCGGCACTGGCACGAGTTGCCGTCCTTTGTGGGTGAGTTGCGTCACCATCGTTTCGACCTGGCGCTGGATTTCCAGGGCTTGTTCCGGAGTGGTCTGATGGCTTTTGCGAGCGGCGCGCCCCGTCGCATCGGGTTCCGGCATGCCCGCGAAGGCGCGGGGTTCTTCTACACGGAGCGGATCCCGGTGCCGGTGAACCTCCGGCATGCGGTGGATCGCAACATCTTCCTGGCCCGGGCCGCGCTGACCATTCCGGCTGGGGAGTGCGGTCCCTCCCTGCTGCGGCCCCCGGAGGCGCACAGACAGGCCCGGGCCCTGCTGCAACGCCACGGCGTCGAGGACGGAGCGCCCCTGGTGGCGGTGGGGCCGGGGGCCCGCTGGCCGAGCAAACGCTGGCCTGCCTCCTTCTTCGCCGCGGTCCTGGACGGCGTGGCCGAGCGCCTGCCCGAGGCGCGCTTCTGGATTCTGGGATCGGCTGCGGAGGCCCGGGACGCGCGCGAGGTCATCGAGAACTGCCGCGGGTGCCGGCCTCTGAACCTGGCCGGGAAGACGGATCTAGGGACCCTGGTGGATCTGGTGCGCTGTTCCCGGGTGCTGGTCACGAACGACAGCGGTCCGATGCACATTGCCGCCGCGGTATCGGTGCCGACGGTGGCGTTTTTCGGGGCGACGGATCCGGAACTGACGGGCCCCTACGGTGCGGGCCATGCGGTGTTCCGCAGCGGCTGTGACCGGAGCCCCTGCTTCGAGCGCATGTGTCCTCTGGACGGCCGTCTGTGTTCGGACGGAGTTGCCGTCGAGCAGGTGATCGAGGCGGTGGCATCGCGGGTACTCTCGGCGATGCAGATGCGCCATGGGACCACGGTCCTCAGCCCGGAAGAGGAGACGCCACGATGAACCGTTCCGGCTTCCGCCCCAGCCGCTATCTGTGTGCCGGGGTCCTGCTTGTCCTGGGTTGGGCAGCGCCTGGGGCCCGGGGCCAGATCAGCATCGCCCTGAAGACAGACTTCCGCCGTTATCTGCGCTACGAACCCGTCTCCGTGACCGTCATCCTCCGCAATCTCAGCGGCAACACGCTGGTCTTCGGCAAGGAGGGGGTGAACCAGGGCTACCTCCGCTTTCGCGTCGAACGCCAGGATGGCAGCGAGGCGCCCTGGCTGGACCGCGACTTCAACCCGGTCGAGGACCTCGTCCTCGGTGCGGGGGAGAGTCGGCAACTGGCCCTTGCCCTGAATGCGGTGTTCGATCTGCAGCGGGAGGGCACCTACAGTGTGACGGCTCAGTTGGGGCACCGTCGATTGCCCCACGACTACCGCTCGGAGGCGGTGACGCTCGACGTGAGGGAGGGACTGCCGGTACTGCAGCGGAACATCGGGCTGCCGACCGCCAGTGCCACGGACCAGATTCAGGCCATCACGGTCTCGATGCTGCTGTTCCACGACGGGGAGAAAGGCTGCTACTGCCTGCGGGCGGAGGATGACAAGGCCGTGTACGGCACCGTGCGCCTGGGGCCGCAGATCACGGGATCTCAGCCGCAGATGGACGTGGACGCCGCCAGTGACGTGCACGTCCTGATCCAGCTCCAACCCCGTCTGTTTGCCCATTTGGTCTACAGCATCTCGCCGGCCGGGGTCCGCCTGCGGCAGCGGCAGCAGTACCTGCCCGATGCCTACGGCCCGCGGCTGACCCGGGCGCCGGGATACGTGCGGATCGTGGGCGGAAACCCACTGCGCGAGGGGATGGACCAAGAGGGGCCCATCTTCCCCGAGGCGCCCGCCGGGCGCTAGGGTGCCGGCCCATACGTTCCGCACCAGAACGGAGGCATCGGCTCAGCGGGAGCCCTTCGACCGGGCTCAGGGCCTTGAGCCCCTTCGACCCGGCTCAGGGCCTTCGGCAAGGGGTGCGTGGACACACCCCGCGCCGGAACGGTTTCGCCCTCCATCCTACAGAACGCAAACAGAACGCAAAGAGTTCACGGATCGTCTCCGATCTGCCTGGACCGCCCGCGGCCTCACGGGTACGGATTCCGGGCAAAGACCCTTCCGAGACGATGCGTATGACTCTGCTGGGCGGACCTCAGGGTGAGCCGTCCCGGCAAAGGGTCCGCACGGGAAGTTGTTCCCGCGCGGGCTCAAAGGAACTCGCGGGCCAGAACACGGGCCGGGCCTGGTGCCGGTGGTTTCGGCACTGGGTTCGGGTATCCGCCCCGGCAGGTCGGGGTACGGCGACGGGTTGTACAGGCGGGGGTTCCGGCACCATGAACAAGCGACCCTGGGCAGCGGCGACGGTGGGTGTTTTCCTCCTGGTGGCCGGTTCTGTGGCGGCGGCCACGGTCAGTGAGGAGCTGGCGGCGGGGGCGTGCACGGTGGCCATGTGGCGGCTGGGCATGGACGCCATGGATGACGCCGGCCGCAAGCTGCTGGCCTTTGCCCTGGCGGTCGATCCCGCCAACGAACGGGCCAACCGTCTCCAACAGGGACTCGACGGCGGGGAGGCCATCCCGGGGACCCCCCTCCCCGACGCCGGCAGGACCTACGTCTCCTACCTCGAAAAGGTCGCCGCGGGGTCCCGTTCCCGGCGGCATCGGATCCTGCTCTACAAGGTCATCGAACTGGTTCAGCCGGAACACGAAAAGGCGCGTCAAGAACTCGAACAGGCCCGGGAGAAAGGTGCGGATACCGCCTTCGAGGCGCTGCTTGCGGCCGTCGTCGGATCCTCTCCGGAGCACGGCGCCGAGGATGCCCCCGAGGGTCCCGGGGAAGCGGAGGACGCGCTCCGCGCCGCCATGCCATTGTCGGGTTCGAGTCGGCTGGTTCAGGTGTTTCTGGACACGCCGCTGCTGGTGGTCAACCGGATGAACGAGATTCTGCGGCCCTCCGGGTTTGCGGTGCGTGTCACCAGCCGCACGCGGCGGCCCGTGGCCAGCAGCATGGACGAGGGGCGCGTGTACTATTCGGGCGGCAATTTCGGTTGCCGACGCCTGCGTCCCCACGGGGCCTTGCCCGCGGAGCTTCCCGAACCGGTCAGCGCATGGCAGCTCCTCATGCTTCTGGCTGCCTGTCACGACCTGGCCTGGCATACGGACGGACACGTCGTGGAACTCATAGACCTGGACGAGGCGCCGGAAAGGGGCGCCACGATACCCATGGCCGCCGCCGGGCTGGTCGAAACCATGAAGGCGGGCAGGGTCGACTTCCTCAACCAGTACCGCGGCAGGCGCATGCTGGTCCATGGCCTGGTGTCCGGAATCGGCAGGTCCAAGCCTCCCTATGTCCATCTGGCCGGCGACGCGGTGCGCGTCGTGCTCGACACCGGCACGGCCGCGGAGAGTCTCGAGGGGATCTCGGCGGCCTACCAGCAGGTGACCAAGCTCGGGCGGGAGCGTCCGCGGGGGGGGATCTCCACCTACCAAGGCACGGCCTACGGCGGGTCACCCGTCCTCCTGTTCGTCTGCGAGGCCACCTGCGATGGCATGATGCGCGGGAGGCTCATCTTCAAGGAATGCCGCGACTGCATCTCCCTTCCCCTGGCGCAGCCGGAGTCGGGGAGGTGACGGGGCCTCGCAGCGTGACACGTCCCGCTCACAAGCCGATCCCTGCGGATGCCACCGAAGACCTGAGTCGCGGCGGGGCGCTGGACCGTGCCGCGGCGAGGGGTCCGCTGCCCGGCCGGCCGGTGGCGCCGGAATTCCGGCACCTGCGGCTGCCGGGGTGCACCCTTCTCTCGGCTCTGGGGCGAGGCGGGATGGGAATGGTGTTCCTGGCCCGTCAGGAGCGTCTCCAGCGTCTCGTCGCGGTCAAGATGCTGTCCGCCGACTCGTCCCGGGACGCGGAGTACATCCGCCACCTCGAACGGGAAGCCCGTACCCTGGCCACGCTGGCGCATCCCAACATCGTCGGTTGCCACGACATTGTGACCACTGCCGAGGGCACCTTCCTGATCATGCAATACGTGCCGGGACAGCTCTCGGTGCACGATCTGCTGGCCCGCTTCCGGGTCCTGCCCGAAGCCGTCGTGGCACGCATCGCCCTCGATACGGCCAGGGGCCTGGCCCATGCACACGCCAAGGGCATCTGCCATCGCGACGTCAAACCCCACAACCTCCTGATCCACCGCGAAGACCCGCAGCCTCCCGCAACCCCCTACGACGTCTTCTGTACCCCCCAGGCACGGGTGATGATCTGCGACTTCGGCATCGCGCGGGAAACGGTGGCCACGCCGGGACAGTCCCCGGCCACCTTCGGCAGCCCCGCCTACATGGCTCCGGAACAGGCCTTCGACCCGACCCATGTCGATTTCCGTGCCGACCTCTATGCCCTCGGTGTCACGCTCTACCAGCTCCTGACCGGCCGGAGGCCCTTTCCAGGGGAAACGGCCCGGGATGTTCTCCATGCCAAGCGGTCCGAGGATCTCCCGGATCCCAATGCTTCGGGGGTGTTCGTCACCGAAGAAGCGACCCACATCCTCACGCGCATGGGGGCCAGCGATCCCGGCCGGCGCTACCACTCCTACGCGGCGCTCGTGAGCGACCTCGAACGCTGGTTCGGGATGCACCATGCCACGGCGCACGGCGCGATCCTGGGCCGTTATCCCCCCTCCTTCTGGCGCGGGCTCGCCGCGGGCACCATTGCCGGCGCGCTGCTGCTGGCGGCCCTCGGCGGGGTACGGCTGCGGGAACACATTCTGCCCAAACCGATCTCCATGGCCTCCACGTTGGGATACTGGCAGGGGGACCGGTCGGCGTGGCGGGTGACCCGGGCCGACAGCGAAACGAAGGGCGCGGCGCTGACGGGTCTGCCTCTGGCTTCGCCCCTCGGACTCAAGCGCACGGTCGAACCCGGCTTTCGGGTGCGCCTGCGAATGCGCCTTCCCAGTGACGGATCGGCCTCCTGCGCCCTGCGGCAGGACGGCGCGGATCGCCTGGCCCTGTGTTGGTCACGGAGGAATCGTGCCTGTGCCTTCACGCTGCATGCGGACGGACGGGAGGTCCCCGTGGTGGAGATTCCCGAGCGGGAAGGCCTGGCGTGGCTGGCGCTGGACCTGCGCCTGCAGGAACGCCAGGTGGATGTGTTCGCCGATGGAAAACTGCGGGCGGTGGCGCCACTGAGCCATGGGTTGGGGAAGGCGCACCTGGTTCTCGAGGTCCGTGACGGTCACGTGGCCCAGTTCACCGACATTTGGATCACCGAGGGACGCTGACGAGAGGACACGGGACCATGCCCGGGTCCTCCCCGACGGTTGGCGGGAAAACCGCGTTTCAGGGGGTACGGTAGGGCCTGGGCGGCTGTGGCCGCCGCGGCGACGGGGGTGCCGGTTGGACGGCCCCGGAAGAGGCGTGGAGTGGAGACGCGCATGGAACGGTACAGGGTGGCGCAGGTGGGGTGCGGCAACCGGGGCAAAGTCCATCTGGATGGGTGGCTGGCGCATCCGGAACGGTTCGAGCTGGTGGCGGTCTGCGACCTGGACGAGGCCAAGATGCGGCAGGCCATCGAGGCGCGGCGCATCACGCCGGCGTTGTATACGGATGCGGACCGCATGCTGGCCGAGACGCGGCCGGATGTCTTCTGCTTCTCGACGCCCCCGGCGATCCGATTGGCCCTGGTCGAGTTGGCTGCGAGGCACGGGGTGAAGGGCTTGGCCTTCGAGAAGCCGATGGCAACCTCCCTGGCCGAAGCGCGAGCCATCCTGGCCCTGTGTCGCGCCCATGGCATCAAGGCGGTGGTCTCCCACCAGCACAAGTACCTCACTTCCTTCCAGAAGCTGGCCGAGACGGTCCGCGGCGGCGACATCGGCAGGGTCGAGCGCATCGAAGCAACCTGCCAGGCGTGGCTGGCCCAGCTCGGTACGCATTTCGTGGATTACGTCCTCTGGGCCAACGGCGGCTGCCGGGCCCGGTGGGTGGTCGGCCATGTCCACGGCAGAGAACTGCTGGCCGACTCCCACCCGTCCCCCAACTACACCATGGGCCAGATCGGCTTCGAGAACGGCGTCCGTGCCTTCGTCGAATTCGGCAAGCTCTCCGCATCCCACATGGGGAAGGACCGCTTCTGGCTGGACAATCGGCTGACTGTCTACGGCACCCATGGCACCGTCTGGTGCGATACGGACGGCCGCTGGGGCCGGTTCACCCGCCGGACCGACGGCGACGCGGTCAGCGGCGAGGGCGAACCCTGGCGTGTGCAGCAGTCCGTGCGGCTCCAGCCCCTCTTCGCACGGGACTTCGCCGACTGGCTGGACGACGAGCGCCGTCCTCACCCGTGCCGCCTCGACCTCAGTTACCACGGGTACGAGATCATGGAGGGGCTCTGTCTCAGCGCCCTGAACCACGTACGGGTGGACCTTCCCCTGCCCGAGAACAGCACCCCCGAGGATCTCTTCGACCGCCTGCGCCGCGAGTTGCCCGACTGTCACGAGCTGAGCTGAGGAGGACCCGCGATGATCCGTTTCGGCGGCCCCGTATTCGTGGACGAGAAGACCCGCG
>JAFGRS010000830.1 GCA_016935045.1 Lentisphaeria bacterium
ACGGGAGAACGGCGGGAGCCCCTGACCCTGACCCGCGACGAGGCCGGCAGGGCGACCTTCGCCATCGGCCCCGACTGCCGCACGATCTACTACGAGGTGACCGGGCGCCCGTAGACCCGAGCCGTGACGGGGCCTCATGGCTCCGTAGAAATGAGGGAAGGTGTTTCCATGAAGCTGTCCATCCGCTGGCTGCGTTGGGTGTTTCTTGTTCTCTACGTGCTCGTCGTGTGCACCCTGCTCGTTCTCTGGCTTGTCGGAGGAAACGAGGTGTGGGGGTGCGTGGTGTGCCTCGGCATATTCGTCGGCACTCAACTCCTCTTCGTCTTCGGTGCGGGCACCGTCGAACTGGCCCGGCCAATCCGCAGGCGGCGGCTTCTTCTGCCGGTCCTGGTGGCTGCTGCCATGGTCGCCCTGCTTACGGCGGCCATGGCTCTCGCCCTTGCCGAGCTTTCCCGGCAGGAAGAGCAACCATGGATGGGCGCGCTTCTCTGGGGCCTCCTGGGCGTCAGTTGGGTGGGATGGGGGGCGCTTTTCTATGCACACTGCCGGCAAGTGGACCGCTACCGGGCATTGAGAAGAATGACGCTGTGGATTCTGGGAGGCAGCCTCGTCGAGTTGATCGGCAGCGCCGTGGCGCACGCCATCGTCTCCCGCAGGCCGGGATGTCTGGTGGGAGTGTGCACCACCCTTGGCATCAGTGCAGGGGTCTGCGTCATGTTGTGGGCATTCGGCCCGGGCATCGTGCTGCTGTTTCTGCGGGACCGGCACGCGAGTGCCCGGGCAACGCGCGCCGAGGCGGCACCCGGGGACCGCCCGGACAGGCTCAGGCATCCTGATCCGGCGCAAAACGGATGACATTGCCTCCGGCACGCTGGAGCCGGCGGTTTCCGTCGTGCCTGCGTCCGTTCGGCATACCGCCGAGGACCTGTCTGCGTGCGACGCACAGGCAGGCGGCGGGCTCCAGCGCATTCCCTCCGCGTGGCCGACGCTCCGTCCTCCCCGACAGCGCTACTTGGGGGCTTTCTCGAGTTCCACGCACACCTCGTGGATGGTTCCGGCGAAGGCGTTGCCGTCCTTCCCATAGCGTCCCACCAGGCCGCCGTCGTCCCCGCCCACCAGGAGGCCGTCCAGGGGCATGGACTGGATCAGGCCCCCGGCCTCCGCCGTTGCCACGACCTGCCCCCCGGCGGAGATTTCGAGACGCCCCCCGCGGAGGAGGGCCATGCCCACGTTCTGCCGCCCCGGCGGCAGAGGTCCCGGTGCCGTCAGGAAGGTGCCTTCGTCCTTGCGGCGGACCGCGGCTTCGAGGAGGCCGTTGCGGACGTAGAGGGCATATCCGAGACTGGATCCGCCCTGGGCAAGGATGACACCGTCCCCGGCAATCTCGACTTCCGCGGAGACTCGGAAGGGGGTGCCGCCGACGCGGGGGCATGCCTCCCGCACCAGCTTCTCTCCCGCCTTGAGTACGAAGCGCGCCTGGTTGCTGCCGACGTTGTCGGGCTGGATCTGTCCCCAGGGCCAGGGTTTCGCGTGGGCACGGAGGGCCCAGGCATCCCAGAGGGAGGCCAGTTCGGCGGTCTTGGCGGGTTGAGCGGTGGCCAGGTTGTCGAGTTCGGTGCGGTCCGCCTCCATGTCGTAGAGTTCCCACGGTCCGTTGTGCCCCTTGGCGACCAGTTTCCATTTCCCGACACGGACGGCACGGTTGCCCTCGTGCTCCCAGTAGATGGCCTGGCGTTGGATGGGCCGGCCCGCGAAGAGAGGCCGCAGGTCGACCCCTTCCATGGGCCGGATGGCCCGGCCGTCCACGGTGCTCGGGTAGCGGGCCCCGGAGACGGCCACGCTGGTGGCCATGATGTCCACCAGGTGTCCTGGTTCGTGGACGAATGTCCCTTTCGAGGGAATGCCCGCAGGCCAGTGAACCACGAGCGGGGTCGAGATGCCTCCCTCGTGGACCCAGTGCTTGTATTCGCGGAAGGGGGTATTGGAGACGTTGGCCCAGCCGCGGCCGTAGCCCACCGAGGTATCGGCGGGGCCGGGCATGACGAGTCGTCCCTGGCGCACGGGGTAGCCGTCCCGGGTCTGCCTGGGGACCATGCGGGTCTGGATTTCGGCCGCGGGCATGGGGTCGAAGGTGGGGGCGTCGGGGCGCGGTCTGAAGTTCCCGCCGCGTCCGAAGGACTCGGCGCAGCCGCCGTTGTCCTGCAGGAAGAAGAGGAGGGTATTGTGCAGGCGGCCCTGGCGTTCGAGTTCGGCCACGAGGCGGCCGATGCCCTGGTCCATGCGGTCGATCATGGCCGCGTAGACCTCCATGCAGCGTTCCTCCCAGGCCCGGTAGGCGGGGTCTTCGCTCCATTCCTCCGCCTGGGGGGTGAGAGGCCAGCCATCCCGGACCAGGCCCAGCGTCTTCATCCGGGCATGGCGGGCCTCGCGGATGGCGCCGTAGCCGCCGGCGTAGCGCCCGCGGTACTTCTCCATCTCCTCCGGCAGGGCGTGCATGGGCCAGTGGGCGCAGGTGTAGGCGGCGTAGAGAAACAAGGGGCGCTGCGGTGCGGTCTGGCAGTGCTCGCGGATGAAGCGGGCCCCATGGTCGCTGATGGCATCGGTGTAATAGAACGTCCCCCGCGGCGCGTATTCGGGATCGGCGTAGGCACTGATGGGGGTGTTGTCCCGCGTCAGGGTATGCGGGTCGAAGAAGCTCCCCGCGCCCTGGATGGTGCCGTAGTAGCGGTCGAAACCACGCTGCAGCGGCCAGGTCCCCTTGTCGCCGTCCGGCTGGGCGGAGCGGGCGACGTGCCATTTGCCCACCATGTAGGTGCCGTACCCCGCCGGGCGCAGGACCTCGGCGAGGGTGACACTGTTCCGGTTCAGATTGCCCTGATAGCCTTCGAGGTCGCGGTTCCCGGTCATGTGGCCCATGCCCGCCTGGTGCGGGTAGAGCCCGGTGAGCAGGCTGGCGCGGGTCGGGCAGCACCGGGCCGTGTTGTAGAACTGGGTGAAGCGCAGCCCGTTGGCCGCCAGGCCATCCAGGACCGGCGTCTCGATCTCACCTCCATAGCAGCCGATGTCGGAGTACCCCATGTCGTCCGACAGGATGACCACGATGTCCGGCGGGCGTCGATCGGCGTCCTGGGCCGAGACCCCGGAGACGCCGGCGAGGCAGGCCGCAACGGCCCCGGCGCCAAGGGCCTGACGGAAAGGGCTTCTGCGCGCCGGCGGAAGAGAGTTGGCCATGGTGTGCTCCCTGGAGTTGTGCGGGGGCCAGCGAACCGATGAGAACCATAGCACAGAGGCCGGGGGAGGGGAAGGGGAAAACGGGAGATGGACGCCGGGCTGGGAATGGACGCCCGGCAGGGAATGGACGCCCGGCAGGGAATGGACGCCCGGCAGGGAATGGACGCCCGGCAGGGAATGGACGCCCGGCAGGGAATGG
>JAFGRS010000831.1 GCA_016935045.1 Lentisphaeria bacterium
ACCCTCTGCACCGTGCAGGACGTGCGTACCCCCGAGCGGGACCTGTTCCAACTCTACCCCCGCATCGCTCAGGGAAGAATGCTTGCGGCGGGAGAGCGCTGCACGCTGCGGTTGCGCTTCGTGCCGGACGACCACCGGCCCCACGAACTCCCCTCCGTACAGTTGACCGCGACCGGCGAGCCGGGTATCGGTGCGATCCGCCTCACCCCGTCGCGGGTGCCCCGCTACGGCCGCGTCGACGTGATCTGCGAGGTCAGCGGGACCTGGGACAATCCCTTCGATCCCGAACAGGTTGCCCTGGATGCGGAAGTCACTGACCCCGCGGGGCTCGCCCTCACGGTGCCGGGTTTCTTCTGGCAGGACTACGAAGCCGTACCCCCGGGCCCGGCCGCCCACGCTCTGGTGCCGAAGGGGGACTCCGGCTGGCGCATCCGCTTCACGCCGGTGCACCCCGGCCCCCATCGTCTCGTACCGGTCCTGCGGAACGGCGGACGCACCATCCGGGGGCCCGAAGCGACCTTCGAGTGCACCCGGGAAACCGCGGGACACGGCTTCATCCGGAGAGCGGAAACCAACCCGCTGTACTTCCGGCATGACGACGGCGCCCCCTTCTTCGCGGTCGGCGCCAACGTGGCCCTGATCCACGGGGACGGATTGGGGGCGACCTTCGACGTGTACGGACGTTTCGCGGCGGCGGGTGTCAACCTGATCCGCACGTGGTGGTGTTACGGAGCCAGTGATCTTGGCAGTTGGCGCACGGGGGCGCCGGGGGAGATGTTCGGGGGACTTCGGTTGGACAACGCCTGGCGCATCGACCGCCTGGTAGACGAGGCCGACCGCCTGGGACTGCACCTCATGTGCTGCCTGGAAACCCAGCAGAACCTGCGCCGGGACAAGACCTGGCAGCAGTTCACCTACAACCGGGTCAACGGGGGACCCGTCGACGAACCGCGGGAGTTTTTCACCGATGAAACCGCCCGGAAGGCGTTTCGGGACCGCCTGCGCTACGTCGTGGCGCGGTGGGGATACTCCCCGCGCGTCTTCTCGTGGCAGTTCTGGAACGAAGTCAACGCCTGCAATCAGTTCGAGGTGCAGGCCGTCGCGGCCTGGCATGGCGAAATGGCCCGGGCCCTGCGTGCGGTGGATCCGTGGGGACACCTCATCCACACCAACTTCGGCAACATGGACGGCTACCCCCAGATCGACGCGCTCGCCGAGATGGAGGTCGTGTCCAGCAATATCTACTCCCGCCGCGACATGGGGCAGACCGCGCGCTGGGCAGGCGAGTACCTGGTTCCCCGCTATGGCAAGCCGTACCTGCTCACCGAATTCGGTGTCGGCCACCGGGGGAACTGGGTCCGCGAAGACCCGGAAGGGATCCTGGTGCACAACGGCCTCTGGGGTTCGCTGGTCAGCGGCAGCGCCGGGACGGCCATGCCCTGGGGCTGCTACAACTGGATCGATCCCCAGGACCTGTACCGGTACTGGCGGCCGCTCACGGCCCTGATCGAGGGAATCCCCTTTCATGCCCGCGCCTGGCGGCCGCTGGTCGTGCATGCCTTCACGGGGCCCGCCGCCGAGGCGCCGCCCACCTACGGCAGCGTACTGGTCGAGGGCTGGCCGAGGAACTACTCCTACACCCTTTGCGGAGCGCCGCCGGAGTGCCACCGCATCGAGGCCGACGGCCGTGTGCCCCGGGCGGATTCCCTGCGCGGTGAGCTGCGCCCGGGGCAGGAGCAGTGCTTCGCCATGGACTGTCCGGTCAGCGGCGACGTGATCGTGCACGTGCCCGAGATCGGCAGCGATGGAGTGCCGGTGCTGCAACTCGCCATCGACGGCAGGACCGTGATCGATAAGCCGCTGACCCCGCACGGGGAAGACCCGTGGTCCCACTGGAGCGCCCACACCGCCCCCATCGCCGCGGGGGAACACCGCATCGCCATCCGCAATGCCGGCAAGACCTCCCTCTGGCCCGTCCTCGAACTGACACGCTTTCTGCGGCGGGATGGACCCGATCTCGAGGTGCGCGGCATCGGCTCCGATGACACGATCCTGCTCTGGCTGCGCAGTCCTTTCCTCACCTGGCTGCACCGACGTGAAGGCCGCAGCATCACCCTCCAGCCGGAGGGCGAGCTGCTCCTGGGAGTCCAGGCCGACGGGCTCTATCAAGGGACCTGGATCGACACCCTCACGGGAACCACCATCGGCACTGCGCAAGGAACGGCCCGCGCAGGCCGGCTGCGCCTCCGCACACCCCCCGTGCGGTGCAGTGCCGCTGTCCGGCTGCAGCGTCGGAATCCCTGATGGACGGAAACCGCGGAGGACCGCGGGCGCCAGCGAGACACCGCGGAGGACCGCGGGCAGCCGCGGCCAGTCATTTCGGCTCGAACCCGGCGCGGGGCTTGCCGTCGGGACCGATCAGCGCTTCGGGGTTCTCGACCTTCCCCACCTCGCGGCAGCCGGCACCGATGCCGTCCAGGCCCAGGTCTTCCGCCATGGCGGCAGCCAGGTCCCGGAGTTGCCGGACCATGTCCGGGTGCGTGCCGGCGACATCCGTGGCCTCTCCGATGTCGGTCTTGAGGTGATACAACAGCGGCTTGCCGTCGGGGGTTTTGGCGGGCGGCAGGTGCAGCTTCCAATCCCCGTGGCGCACGGCTTCGAGGCGCAGGCCGCGGTAGTAGTAGAAGGTCTCGTGGGCGGGCGGTGCGTCAGGGGTTCCGGCAAGCAGCGGCCAGACGTTGGCGCCGTCGATGTTGACGACCACGAAGTTGGGCTTCGGAGGCAGGCCGGCAGCGCGCGCCGCGAAAGCCAGGAGACATCCCGTCAGAAGAGCAAACGACCGTGTTCTCATCGACAAGCACCCCCTGGGTTGGACCGACATCGCTCGACTCAAGAGTACCACGTCTCGAAGCGGACGCCAAACCGTCCGCCCTGCGCCACAGGGCTGTTCCAAGATCCGACGAATCGGTTCCCGCCGCCACTGCCCTTGCGGCAGTGGAGCGCCGATTCGGGGTGAGGGAGCGCGGCCGCGCCCCCTCCC
>JAFGRS010000002.1 GCA_016935045.1 Lentisphaeria bacterium
ACGCGCGCGTAGCCGAGGGGCGCATCGTCCACGGGCTGTCCGAAGCCGGCCAGGAGGTCGCCGTTGCCATCCCGGAGCAGGAGGCAGGCGCCCCGCGGCGCGAGGACGCGCAGGAATTCCCCGGCGGCGGCCCGGCAATCGGGAACACTGACCAGGAGCAGATTGACGAGATTGTCGGCATAGGGGAGGTGTTCTCCGTCCCATGGCATGGCGGACACGGGCCCGTAGGCTCCGGCGGCGCGGATGGTCTCCCGGGCCGTGGCCACCCGTTCGGGGTCGGCGTCCAATCCCTGGACCAGGAAACGGCCGTCGGCACGCAGAGCCACCGTCAGCTCCCCCTCGCCGCAGCCGACGTGGACCACCAGACCTCCCGTCACGCCGCCGGCCGCCAGCAGCGCCCGGGCGGCCTCGCCGGGCCCCGGGACCGCGCCGGCCGCGGCGAACAGGCTCGCGGCGGTCAGGCTGGAGGCGACCGTCCACAGCATCCGTCGAAGCGATCCGTATCGTCCTCTCATGGCGCCTGTGCTCCTTTCCCCCGGGACTCGGGCCGAACCCGGGCTCCAGCCGCCGGCGGCGGCGGAACGCGCTGGGCACACGGCGACCCGCAAGGCGGCGGGGATTCCCCCGGGACAGCGGCAGCCGGCGCCTTTGGAAGCGTAACCCCGCGCCGGCCGCCGGGCAACTCCGGACTCGCGGGCTATGGTATGTTTGCTCACAAGGAGAAACAGCGGACAGATTCTCACCACGAAGAGTACGAAGGGCACGAAGATATGAAGTCTGACGAGCTGTCGAACCGGGTCATCGGCTGTGCGCTTGAGGTCCACCGGGCGCCGGGGACGGGAATCCGCGAACGCGGATCGGGGCCGTGCGGGGTCAGGGACGCGGGGCTCCCGCGCCGTTCACGCCCGGGGCTCCCTCGACGCGGCCTGGCACGTGCCGGGTGGCGTGCGGGGGCCCGCGCGGGCGTCCTGCTCCTGGCCGGCCTGGTCCCGGTCCGGGCCCAACTCCTTTTCGAGGCCGAGACCGTGTCGACCCCGACCACGGCCTGGGTCGTCAATCGCGATGCCGACACGGCCTGGAACCTCTGGAGCAACGACAAGGACGCGCACCTCAAGTGGTCCGGGGGCACGGTGTTGCGGGCGCCCGTGGTGCGGCAGGACCGCACCTCCCCCGAAGAGGGGGCCCCGCCGCTGCACACCGTGATCCGGGACCTTCCGGCGGGGATCTACGCGGTGGAACTCAAGGTGGGCCGGGTGCTGGGGGTGTCGCTGGATGGCACCGCCTGGCAACGCTATACCGGCGGCGCCCTGATCCCTCGCGTCGCCGTTGCCGAGGGCGGGGTCATCGAGTTCTGGGTCGATGACCGCTATGCCATGGAGAAGGAGGAACAGCAAGGTTCCGGGTACTACGACACCGTGGTCGTGCATCGCCTCCTCGGCGTGGCCGAGGGGCCGGCGAACCCCGGTTTCGAAACCGTGAACGAGGATGGCACGGTCGCGGACTGGACATGGTGGTCCCGGGATGCCCGCGGAGGCGCCGTCTCCGTGACCGGGGACGTCCATGAGGGACAGCGGGCCCTGCGCCTGACCTACGCTGGGGAGAGGGACTGGGCCTGCACGAACTCCGCCCGGCTGGCCGTGGCCGAAGGGGATGAACTGTGCCTGCGTGCCTGGATCCGGGGGCCCGCCGGCGGCGGCGCGGTTTCCGTCGACGCGGTGGGGTACGGTGCGGGCAAGCTGGTCTCCTGGCAGACCGGCCGAGGCCGCGTCTCCATGAACGGGACCTGGCGCGAGGCGAAGGGGTACTTCCGGGTGCCGGCCGGCGTGGACCAGGTGCAGGTACGCTTCACCGGGAGCGGCGTCACCGATGCGACGGTGGACCAGCTCTCCATCCGCCCGGAGAAGCTGGTCTTTCCGGACCGGCCGAAGGTCAACGGCTGGGCCGCAGAGCGGGTCCGGGAGCCCATGGGACGGGGGGCCGTGGCCGTCCCCCGCGCGGACGGCAGCGTCTACGTCGGCTGGCGCCTGCTGGCGGAAGACCCGCCCGGCGCGGCATTCGATGTCTTCCGCCGCATCGGGGATCAACCCCCCACCCGCCGCAACGCGGCGCCCATTGCCCAGACCACCGACTTCGTGGACAGCGAGGTCCCCGAAGGCACCCAGCCCGTCTACAGCGTGCGGCCGGTGCCGGGGCAACCGGGAGCGGCCGGCGATGCGGTGTGGGCCGAGGTTGGCGAGGGGGTCCCCTTTGTCCGTCTCGCCCTCGAAGACCCCGAGGTCCAGTTCCAGAAGGTCGGCGTGGCGGACCTCAACGGGGACGGGGTCTACGACTACGTCCTCAAGCAGCCGCACGGGAACATCGACCCCTGGCACAAGTACTGGACCAAGTCCCCGGAGACCTACAAGATCGAGGCCTATCTGGCGGATGGGACCTTCCTCTGGCGCAACGACCTGGGCTGGGGCATCGAGCGGGGCATCTGGTATTCCCCCTACCTTGCCTTCGATCTGACCGGCGACGGGCGTGCCGAAGTCGCTGCGAAAATCGGTGCAGGCGACCCCAGGGGCGAGGACGGACGGGTGACCGCCGGACCCGAGTTCGTCGTGGTCTGGGACGGGATGACCGGCCGCGAGATCGCCCGCGCGCCCTGGCCGCCGCGGGATGCCTTCCCGGAGTACAACTACGCCAGCCGCAACCAGATCGCCATCGCCTTTCTGGACGGCCGCACCCCGTGCCTGCTCACCCTGCGGGGGACCTACAACCGGATGCTAGTCGACGCCTACGTGCTGCAGAACAACGCCCTGATCAAGGTCTGGGAGTACGACAACGAGCCCTTCGGGGGCAGCTACTGGGGACAGGGCGCCCATTTCACCCTGTGTGCGGACATCGACGGGGACGGCCGCGACGAGGTCATCCTCGGGAGTGCCGTACTCGACGACAACGGGGTGCCCCTGTGGTCCACCGGGCGTGGGCACCCCGACGCCGCCTACCTCGCCGATATCACCCCCGGCAATCCCGGCCTGGAGCTGGCCTACGTCATGGAGACCCGTCAGAGCTCCGGGGGGCTGAACGTCGTGGACGCCCGCACGGGCAAGACCCTCTGGGCCCTCGATGCGCCGACGCGCCACGTGCACGGCAAGGGAATGTGCGCGGACATCGACCCGGTCCGGCCCGGGTTCGAGGTCTACGGGGCCGATGCCGACGGGCACACCCTGACCGAACACCGTTGGCTCTTTGCCGCCGACGGGACCCTCCTGCGCGAAGGCCTGGACTGCCCATGGGGCTTCGGCATTGCCACGGTCTACTGGGATGCCGATCTGCAGCAGGAGATCGTGCGCGGCAAGATCACGGACCACGAGGGCGGGGTGGTCGGCGGCCCCATTGCCGGCGGAGTGCGGCTCAAGGCCGACATCCTGGGGGACTGGCGGGAGGAGCTGATCACCTCCGTGAAGGGCGAACTGCGCATCTACACCACGACGATTCCGGCCATGGACCGTCGGGTATGCCTGATGCAGGACCCGCCCTACCGGCTGGCCACCGCCATGAACGCCATGGGTTATACCCAGGAGCCGACCCTGTCCTACAACCCGGAATCCACGGCGCCGAACCTGAACCTCACCTTCCAGGAGGGCGCCGATGGCAACCCGACCGTCCGGGTCGTCGTCTCGGCAGCCGCGGACCGTGGTCTCAAGGGCCGCCTGGGACTCGAGTGCGACGGCACGGCGGAGGTGGACCCGTCCGTGGTCGAGGTGGATGTCGCCCCTGGGCAACGCCTGGTGAAGTCCCTGGCTCTCAAGCCCACCGGCGCGGCCCGCATCGAGGGTCACGTCCGCGCCCGGCTGGAAACCGATGGTCCGGCGCTGCGGACATCGGTTCCCATCCTGCTTGCGGCGGGGTTCCTCAGCGAAGGCATCCTGGTGCAGGCGGAAGCCTTCGGGGAGCAATCGGGAGGCGAGGTGCAGATCCGTGACGACAAGCCCGGAACGATGGCCAAGTCCATCAGCCATTGGGACGACCAGGGACACGCCCTGACTTGGACGGTCGATGTCCCCACCGCCGGCGAATACGCCCTGGTCCTGCGCTACTGCACCCCACACACGGCCCAGCGCCGGTTGACCCTGAACGGGCAGGATATGGGGATCGTCGCTCTCCCCAACACCGGAGGTTTCGGCACGACCGCCTCCGAATGGGACCATGCCCGCGCCGTGATCGGCGGCCGGAACCTGGCTCTGACTCTCACCGCAGGCCGGCACACGATCCGGCTCGAAAACACGGACGGCCAGGGCTGCAACCTGGACTACCTCGCCCTCCTGCCGCGCTGAGGACGGTATCAGGCTCGTCCCTGGAGCCCGCGATGCCCGAGTCCCCGAGGGTTCGCGGTACCGTCCCCCTGGAGCGGTAGGGCACCAGAACTCCGCAGGTGGGACGCCCGTTTATTCCCCGATGACGCCGATCTCGGCCACGGATGCCCAGGGACCGCCGTTGACCTCCGACAGGGCCCGCAACAGAACGTACCGGCCCCGCACCGGGGCGCAGGTTGCCTCCTGCGACTGCCTGGTTTTGGTGAAGGCAGCCCGGATGACGGGTTCCCCGAACCCATCGGGCCGCTCGCCGACGAAGAACTCGCACTCCTTCAGGGCCCCGTTCCAGCCGTCGTCCTGCCGGGCCAGGTACCGGAAGCCGGTCACGGTGTAGGAGCGTCCCAGATCGAGCACGAGTTCGTGGGGGTGCGGCAGGGCCTGTCCCTGCCAGGCCGAATGCCAGATCGTGTTGGGATCGCCATCCACGGCGTGGCGCGCCAGCTTGCCGTTGAAGGCGGACTCGCTGCTGGCGCGGACCACGGCAATGCTCCCGAAGGGAACCAGACCCTTGGGTGAGAGGCTGTTGACCTTGGGGCCGGGCTGCGTATCTCCCCACTTGGCGCGCCGGTCCTTCTCGTGATCCGCGGTGTTCTGGAACACGCCCTCGACCACCGGCTCGTGGGATGCAGCGGCAAAGGCCGTCATGGCCGCCAGGATCTCCGCCTGCCCGGCCGCCAGGTTGTTGCGTTCCTGCACATCCTTCGCGAGGTCATAGAGTTCCCAGGCCGCGTCGGGCTTGGGACGGACCGCCTTCCACGTCCCCAGGCGTACCGCCGTCTGACCGCCAAGCTCCCAATAGAAGGCCTTGTGGCGCTCCTGCGCCCGCCCGGCCGCCTCTTCCCCCAGAAGCTCGGGGACGATCGAGATCCCGTCCGTGTCCGCCGGCGGCGCCGCCCCGGCCAGTTCCGCCAGCGTCGGCAGCACGTCCGGGAAACTGAAGGGCAGGTCGCTGACTCGTCCCGGCGCGATCCGTCCGGGCCAGCGCGCGAGCATCGGCACCCGCAGGCCGCCCTCGTACAGGGTCCCCTTCTGACCGCGGAACTCGATGCCGCTGCGGGGATCCACGTTGGGCGCGTGGAAGCCGCGTGGGTGTTCCCTGTCCCGGAAGTAGTCCATGCCGCCGTTGTCCCCCGAGAAGAACAGGATGGTGTTCTGTTCGAGGTCCAGTTCCCGCAGCAGCAGGAGGAGTTCACCCACCTGGCGGTCCAGCATCGACACCATGGCGGCATAGCGGCGCGCGTCCTCGGGCCAGGGCTGTTCCCGGTAGAGGTCCCAGGCGGGGTCGGTGTCGGGGATGTCGAACATGCCGTGGGGAGGGGTCACGGGAAGATAACACAGGAAGGGACGCTCCCGATTCTCCCGGATGAAACGCATCGCCTCGTTCCAGATCACGTAGTGCGAGTAGGTCTCCCCGCTGCGGCCGCCGCGATTGCCTGCCAGGGGCACCTCCCGGCTGTTGCGCAGGATGTAGGCCGGGTAGTAGCTGTGCGCGTGCACCTGGTCGTAGTAGCCGACGAAAACGTCGAAGCCGTGCTCCTCCGGCACCCCCGTCGACCCCCTGCCGCCGCAACCCCACTTGCCGAACCCCCCGGTCGCATACCCGGCTCGCTTCAGCACCGAGGCGATGGTCTCCTCGCCCGCCCGCAGGGGCGTTCCCCCGCCGTTGCTGCGCACGGAAGTGTGGCCGGCGTGTTTTCCGGTCAGGAAGCAACACCGTGTGGGCGCACACACAGAGGACCCCGCCAAGGCCTGGGTGAAGCGAACCCCCTCCGCGGCCACGCGGTCAATGACCGGAGTCCGGATGTGGGGATGCCCCATGCAGGACAACTCGTGGTACCCCAGTTCGTCCGCCATCAGGTAGACAATGTTGGGCTTCCGGGAAGAAGGGGGCGCAGCCGCCAGGGCGCGGACCGATGCCGCTGCGGCCGCCGCCCCCGAAAGCTGCTTGAGGAACGAACGGCGCGAACAGTCCATGGTCTACCTCCGTGACTGGTTGGCTGCGCCCTGCGGTCGCTCGCGGGAGCGCCCACGGCCGCGGGGGAACTGGCCGCGACACGCGGCCGCTCCAGTCGTCGATCGACGGCCGGCATCCGGGTGGTGTCCGTCCTCGTACCATAGCCCGGCGAACGAGCGCCTGCCCGCAGGGACAGCCGCCCACCGTCACACCCCTGCAGGGCGACGCGCCGCGGAGCCGCATCCCCATCCCCTGGAGGGCGACGCTCCGCGGAGCCGAGAGTGCCCGCGAGGACGCGGGCGCTCCATTCCCCTGGAGGGCGACGCTCCGCGGAG
>JAFGRS010000832.1 GCA_016935045.1 Lentisphaeria bacterium
GCGGTACGCTCGCGCTCCAGGGGGAGGGAACGCTCGCGGCCGCGCGGGCACTCGCGGGTTTGACTGAGGCGTTACTCCGGGGGGGGAGGGTCTGCTTGCATCCGTCCCTTCGCGCGTTAGTATCCTCCTTTCAGTGACGCACTGTCTGCCCTTCGCGCTGGTTTTTCCGGTGCCGGTTGGCGGAGGCAGGAGCAACCGATGGAGCCGATCCCCATGCAGCAGACCAATCGTCGGGAGTTTCTCAAGGCCGCGGGTACGACGGGGGCGTTCTTGCTGGCGCCCGGCGCCAGGGTCCTCGGCGCCAACGAGGACGTGCGCGTTGGCGTCATCGGGCTCGGGGGCAAGGGCAGCCAGCACGTGAAGGAATTCCACCGGATCCCGGGGGTGCGGGTGGTTGCGGTCTGCGATGCGGACAGCTCCCGGCTGGCCGCTCGTATCCGTCAGTTCGAGAGCCAGGCTCCGGGCCAGAAGATGATGGGAGTGACCGATTTCCGCCGCATTCTGGACAGCGACGAAGTGGATGCGGTGGTCATTGCCACCTGCAACCACTGGCACGCGCTGATGAGCATCTACGCCTGCCAGGCGGGCAAGGATGTCTATGTCGAGAAACCGGCGACGCACACCATCTACGAGGGCCGCCGCCTGGTCGAAGCCGCCCACGCGTACGGTCGCATCGTCCAGGCCGGGACGCAGAACCGTTCCGATGTCGGGTTGCTCGAGTTCTATCCATTTCTGCGCGAGGGCAACATCGGCAAGATCACCATGGTGCGGGGCATCGTGTATCGGGACCGCAACACCATCGGCAAGCGGGAGACGCCCCTTACGCCCCCTCCGGAAGTGGACTACAACCTCTGGCTCGGACCGGCTCAGGACCTGCCCATGTTCCGCAGCCGCTTCCACTACGACTGGCACTACATCTGGAACACCGGCAACGGCGAGATCGGCAACCAGGGGCCCCACGAAGCCGACCTCATCTGCTGGACCTTCGACGACAACGTCCTGCCCACAAGGATCCTGAGCCTGGGCGGACGCTTCGGCTGGGGAGATGCCGGAGAGACCCCCAACATGCAGTTCGTCCTCTACGACTTCGCCGGCACGCCGGTCCTCTACGAGGTGCGCACCCTGTGGCTGGCTCCCGACCGCAAGGCCCTTCCCAACTACCGCGGCTGCCGGACCGGGCTGGTCATCACCTGCGAGGGCGGCACCTTCATCGGCGGACGTGGGGGGGGCTGGCTGTACGACAACGACGGCAATCGCGTGCGGCAGTTCAAGGGCGATGGCGGCGGTGGACACACGGCCAATTTCATCACGGCCGTCCGCAGCCGCAGGGAATCCGACCTGCGGGCCCCCATCGAGAAGTCCCACAAGTCCTGCATGCTGGTGCACACCGGCAACATCTCGTACCGCCTGGGGCAGCAGCGCACCCCGGAGGAACTGCGGGAACGCATGAGCGATGACAAGGATGCGGTGGAAGTGATCGGACGCTACAGCGAACAGCTTGCCGCCTGGAACGTGGACCTCACCAAGGAACCGTGGACCTTGGGCGCCACGCTGACCTTCGACCCCGTCCGGGAACGGTTTGCCGGCACGACGCTGGTGGACGAAGCCAATGCACTGCTGCACCGGCGGGACCGGGAGCCATTCGTGGTCCCGGAGAAGGTGTAGGCAGCGCGCAGCGGGGGATAGAACGTCATGAAGCATCTGGATCGCCGTGTGTTTCTCCAGGGCGCCGGCAGCGTGGTTCTGGGCGGGGTCTGTGCCCGGTCGGTGTTGCGGGCGGAGGAGGCCGAGGCGGCCGGGGAGGTATTTCCCGTTCTGGTCGGCGTCTGCACGGGTGTGGACCGTGCCGCGGCCCTGAAGGAGGCGGGCGCGGACTACGTCGAGGAGGGTGTCCGGCGGCTGCTGGTTCCGGACCAGCCCGAGGCTGCCTTTGCCTCCCGGCTGGAGAAGGCCAAGGCGGCGCCCCTGCCCACGCCGGCCTGCAACGGCTTCCTTCCCGGCGAACTCAAGTGCGTGGGTCCGGACCCGAAGACCGACGCGGTGCTGGCCTACGCCGAGACGGCGTTCCGACGGGCCCGGCAGGCCGGGGTCGAGATCATCGTCTTCGGCAGCGGCGGTGCCCGGCGCATCCCGGACGGGTTCGACCCGCAGACCGCGGCGGAGCAGTTTGCGGACCTGCTGCGGCGGATGGGTCCCCTGGCCCAGCCCCACGGGGTCACCGTTGCCATCGAGCCCCTGCGCCGCCAGGAGTGCAATTTCATCAACACCGTCCGCGACGGCGCGGCGATGGTGGAAACGGTCAACCATCCCGCCGTCCGGCTGCTGGCGGACATCTACCACATGCTGCACAACGGGGAAGCGCCGGAAGACCTGCGCCGGGTCGGCAGCCTGCTGGTCCACACCCACGTGGCGGAGAAGGCGGGCCGCACCGCGCCGGGGGTCGCCGGCGAGGACCTCAGCCCCTTCCTGACCGCCCTGCGGGCCACGGGGTACCGCGGCCGCATGAGCATCGAGGGGAAATGGGAGATCGGCCAACTGCCCCAGGCTTTTGCCACCATGCGCCGGCAGTCTGCCTGACCGCGATGCGGTTGGCATGACCGCGACACAGCGCCCGGGGGCAGCCGGCGGGACCTGCCTTAGGGCCCGCGCGGAAATAACTTCCCATTTTGCTGCAGGCGATCCCGGTTCCTGGCAAGGCGCGAACGCAGCGGGCATACCCGCA
>JAFGRS010000833.1 GCA_016935045.1 Lentisphaeria bacterium
CTGACATGCGCCCGCGGCCGCGGCGTAATGCCTCCAGGGGAATGGAGCGCCCGCGGCCGCGCGGGCACTCTGAGGCATCACGCCGCCACTGTCCTTGCGGCAGTGGAGCGCCGATTCGGGGCGAGGGGGACCGGCCGCGACCGCTCCCTGCCCTCCTGGTCGGCGCTCCACCGGGACAAGCCCGGCGGCGGCGTTGGGATCTTGAGACAGCCCTGACGGCGAGTAATGCCTCAACGCAGGGATGCTCGCGGTACGCTCGCGCTCCAGGATGCTCGCGGTACGCTCGCGCTCCAGGGGGATGGAAGCCCCGGGGCCGCGCGGGCACTCGCGGGTTTGACTGACCCATCACGACGCCGAAGCGATGGGCCTGGCGTGTGTTCCGGGGGGGTGTATACTACGAATTCGGTTCGTGTCCGAGGCGACGCGGGCATGGGCAGATGGCTTGGCAGATCGTTGTCCGGCGCATGGATCCAATCCGAGGAAGGCAACGCCATGGGGATGACCATCACCGAGAAGATCCTGGCGCGCGCCAGCGGCCGGGACCGCGTGGCGCCCGGCGAGAACATCTGGGTCAATGCCGACATTCTGATGACCCATGATGTCTGCGGGCCGGGGACCATCGGCATCTTTCAGAAGGAGTTCGGCCGGAACGCTCGTGTCTTCGATCCCGAGAAGGTGGTCATCACGCCGGATCACTACATCTTCACGGCGGACGAGAAATGCCACCGCAATGTGGGCATCTGCCGGGAGTTTGCCGCGGCGCAGGGCCTGCCTCACTTCTACGATCCGGACGGACCGAGTTACTCGGGGGTGTGCCACGTCACCCTGCCGGAGAAGGGCCACTGTCGCCCGGGGGAAGTGATCTTCGGGACCGATTCGCACACCTGTACTCACGGGGCGGTCGGCGCCTTTGCGACGGGGATCGGGAACACGGATGCGGCCTTTGTGATGGGCACGGGGAAGCTGCTGATCAAGGTCCCCGCGAGCATGCGGTTTGTCATCGACGGGGTGCTGCCGGCCGGGGTGATGGGCAAGGACCTGATCCTGCGCATCATTGGGGACATTGGCTGCGACGGTGCGACCTACCGTGCCATGGAGTTCTGCGGTTCGGCGGTCGCCGCGCTGCCGGTAAGCGAGCGCATGACGGTGTGCAACATGGCCATCGAGGCGGGGGGCAAGAACGGGATCATCGCCGCGGACGAGACGACGTTGGACTATGTCTGCTCGCGCACGGGCAGGGGTTTCACCTGTTTTGCCAGCGACGCCGATGCGGAGTACTTCTCGGAGTCCCGCCTGCGGGCGGAGGACCTCGTTCCGGTGGTGGCACTGCCGCACTCTCCCGACCGGGTTGCCGATGCCGCGGCGTGCGGGGACATGCGCATTGACCGGGCCTACATCGGCAGCTGCACCGGTGGCAAGACGGCGGACTTTGTGGCTGCCGCCCGGGTCCTTGCCGGACGTCGGGTCGCGGTCGAGACCTTCCTGGTGCCGGCGACGGTGGAGGTGGCCCGGGAGCTGTCCGGGATCTCCCTGGGAGGAAAGTCCCTGCTGGCGATCTTCCGGGAGGCAGGATGTCGCGAGCCGGCGCCGCCCTCCTGCGCGGCCTGTTTGGGCGGACCGGCGGATACCTTTGGCCGTACGCACGGGTCGGAGGTTGTGATCAGCACGACCAACCGCAACTTCCCGGGGCGCATGGGCAGCAGGGACTCGGCGGTCATCCTGGCCTCGCCCTTGACGGCGGCGGCATCGGCGGTGACCGGCCGGGTGACCGATCCCAGGGAATTCCTCTGAAGCCGGGAAGGGGCCTTGCGCCGCACGGATTCGGCAGGGGGATGTCCCTGCTGTTCAGCGGCAGGCTGGGGCGCCTCCTCGGCTTGGAGCGGCGTGCCGACAGTCCGCAGGGCTGTGCCTGCGGGGGCAGGAAACGTCAACCCCGAAACCAGGACGGAACACCATGGCGGACGTGATTCGCGGCAAGGTATTCGTGGTGGGGGACAACATCGATACGGACCAGATCATCCCGGCCGAGCACCTCAGCCTCGTGCCGACGATCCCGGAGGAATACGCCAAGCTCGGGAGTCTGGCCCTGTCGGGGCTTCCGGCACCCTACCCCCGCTTCGTGCCCGAGGGCCGGATGCAGTCTCCCTACAGCATCGTGGTGGCGGGACGCAATTTTGGCTGCGGCTCCAGTCGGGAGCACGCGCCCATCAGCCTGGGTGCGGCGGGGGTGCGTGCGGTCCTGGCCGAATCCTACGCCAGGATCTTCTTCCGCAATGCCATTGCGACCGGGGAATTGTATCCCGTGGAGGTGACGCTGCGCCTGTGCGAAAAGCTCCGCACGGGCGATACGGTGGAGCTTGACCTCGACGCGGGGGTGGTGCGGCTCTCGTCAGGGGAGGAGCTTGTCGTGGCGCCGCTGGGGGATGCGAGGGAGGTGATCCGGCGGGGTGGGCTCTTCGAGTATGCCCGGGCCACGGGGATGATCCGCTGAAGGTGCGCCTGCGGGTCTACGGGCCCGCGGACGGAAGACGATGACGGTGGTGGGTGCGCCGGCGGAAGCACGGGGCGCTGCCGCCGGGTTTCCCGTTTTCCCGGCTGATCGGGGCAGGGGACCCTGAAACGGGTGCCCGCTGACCTCGTGTCCGCTTGCAATCCCCGCGGGTCCGGGTATTATCCTTATGTTCTAGAGACGTGTGTGTGGTCCTTTCGGTCGGTCCATCGGTTTGCGGGCGGGATCCGCACGGTGGGCCGCGGGCGGTCCGGGCGGGGCAGGTGCACCGGTCGGGAGGTCTTGGCGTGGTGAGCGTCAGAACGGCTGGCGAACGGTGGAGGATTCATTCCATGGGACGTGGAGGAACGACCAGACGCGGGCGACCGGGATTGCGGTGTGGGGCTCTGGTCCTGCTGGTTTCGGCGTGGTCATGGGCCCAGGCGCCCGCGGCACCGGCCGAGGCGGCCCAGCCTGAGGGCGTGGCCAAGGGCGAAGACGGCATGCTGCGGGTGCAGGTGGGGGAATACACCGTCGAGGGGCGTTGCCCGTGGCTGCGTGCCGATCGCTTTGCGGATCGGTCCGTGGACGTCTGGCAGTGGTACATGCACGGCATCGTGGACAGTTTTGCGACGCCCTTGTCCTGGGAGCAGTTGCTGTCGGAGGGTCAGTTGGAGGGGGACTGGCTGGATGGGGACGTTCTGCTGAGGGGGTGTCCGTACCGTGCGAGTCTGATGCCGTCGCTGCGTCTTGACGCGGGTGAGGGCCTGCTTTGCGGGAAGGCGTTGCTGGGGGAGGATTCGTTGGGCGAGCTGGCCGGGAAGACGGTGCGGGTGTTTGTCTGGCTCAGTGCCGAGGATACGGGCCAGGGTGGAAGCCTATGGTCATCGGCGCCGCGGATGGACGTGTTTCTGGTGGGTTTGGCTGGGATTGCCGCCTTTCCCTACCGTGGTGCCATGGCGACGCGGGGCTCCTTTCCCTGGCACTGCTATTATCGGGATGTGGAGCTTCCCGCGGCGGGCGATTTGACGGAGGACGCGTATTCCGAGGTGTTGAAGGACGGGATCAAGCGGTCCAGGGGGTTGTACCTGCGCCTCGAGAACCCGGTCAGTGGCCGGGCGTGGTTTTCGGTGCCCTCATGGGAGGTCGTCGAGAAGGGCACGGAGGCCACCGCGGAGCGGATCCAGGACCCGATCACGGGAAGCGCGGCGCCCCATTCCCGTCTGGACGAGTTGCCGGTTCACCTCTGCAGTGCCAAGGTCATGCACCACGGGTTGGTTCCCGGGTACGCGTGGCAGTTTCTGGCGGGGGCGCGGGGCGGTGCTCCGAACGTGCCTCCGGTGCTGACCAGGGAGGGCTTCGACACCTATCTGGCCGGGGTGGCGCGGCAGGATGCTCATCACATGCTGAACGGATTGGCCCGTTTGCCGGAGTGGTATCATGCCGGCACGCGTTTCGGGCTTCTCCCGGAGCACGACGAAGGGTGGCTGGCGCACGTAGCCGAAGCGATGCAGGCTGCCCAGGATGCGGAAACCGGGTACTGGGGCACGTTGGCCTTTCCGCGCAGCATGGCGATGACGGCGGCGGTGGTGGAGCGGATGTTCGGGGCCGATGCGATTGTGCGGTCGGATCGGGAGGCAGTGAAGCTGCCCTGGTTGAGTTGCGGGGCAGCGGGGATTCCGCGCGCGGATGCGATTGTGGAGTCGGTGTTGCGGATGCAGGTGACGCTGCCCGACAGCCGTCGCAGCAAGGGCGCCTGGAGTCGGGTGGCCGGCAACGGTGTACGGGAGCAGGACCTGGCCCTGGACTCCGCCTGTTCGTTGGCGGCGACGGCGGACGCCGTGTACCTGCTGCGTCGCTGTGCGGCGAGCATGCCTCCGGCGACGCGGACGCGGATCGACCGGGCTGTCCGGGAGGCGATGGCGCACGTGTGGCAGAGCTGTCTGCAGCCCAACGGCCTGTGGAAACAGGTGGAGACCGACCCGGGACCCCGGGATGCGGGTTCCATGGGACGGCTTCTGGATGCTTCCCCCCTGCTGGAACACCGGGTGAACCCCGTCGTGCCGCCCCCCGAGATCGCCGAAATCCCACCCGTGCGCAAAGGGCGGATCGTGATCCGTTGGCTGAAACCGGCCGACGCGGCGGTTGCTCTGCGGGTGTACGTGGCGCCGGTGGGGACGGACCCCGGAAGCCTCCGGGAGGACTCCCTTGCGGCGATCATCCAGAAATCCGATGGCGACGTGCGAACGATGGATCCCGTGGCCGCGGCGCTGGCGATGCGCAAGGCGGCCCGGGACCCCTGGGGAACGACCTGGTCTGCGGGCACCGGTGGATACACGGAATGGAAACTGGGGCTGCTGCCGCGGAGACTGCCCATCGCCCTGGATAGCGGTCCGGTGACCCTGACCCTGGCGAAGCCGCGGGAATCCCACGTCTTCGTCTGCAGTGTGAACGGATACGGGGAGCTTTCGCGGGCTGTGCCCGTGCCCATTGCGGTGGCCCCGGAGGAAGAGGCGGAAGAGACCGTCGAGGAGAACGCGGAGGCAACCGAGCCGACCCCCGCCGAGGACGGGAAGGCCGGGGAGGCCGAGGGCGGCGGGACCTGGTGATGCTGCCGGGGCGGTCCTGCCGATGTTGGATCTGCGTCTCGGAAATGCTACATACCGCGTTGCGCTGCAAGAACCATGGACCATGGACCATGGACTGATCCGGAGTGCGGGAGCTGTTTGAGCGTCCTTGGATGGTTGAACGGCAAGTGAACTCACCTGCAAAACGGCGGTCGCCCTGAGGAACAGGCCTATCGGCCCTGGAATTCCTCCGGGATTGCTCCGCGTCTGCGGTCCATGGTCCCCAGTTGCGCGAGCACTAAGGGCCCGCGCGGGAATAACTTCCCATTTTGCTGCAGCCAATCCCGGTTCCTGGCAAGGCGCGAGCGCAGCGGGCATACCCGCA
>JAFGRS010000834.1 GCA_016935045.1 Lentisphaeria bacterium
GGCCGCGCCCCCTCCCCACCCTCCGATCGGCGCTCCACCGGGACAAGCCCGGCGGCGGCGTTGGGATCTTGAAACAGCCCTGGAGTGACCCCGACGGGCACCCTGGTCGCCCGACCATGGCGGGGAGCAAACTCGGGCCCCGACGGGGGGCGAGTTCCATAGGAGCCGGAATGCCTTGATGGAAGAGTGAGACCGACTGAAAGCGGGACTGCGAACCTGGGACTGGCCCACTACGGCTCCACAACGCGCATCTCAAGGCCACCCGATAGCCCTTCCCCACACATCCCCTGACTTTGCCTCAACGGTGTAGTAGCGGCGCCGATGAAGCGCCGCTAGGTTTCCCGGCAGCAGGAGGTGCGCCATGCAACCCAACGTCATCGTCATCTTTGCCGACAACCTGGGCTATGGGGACTGGGGCTGTTACGGCTCGACGCGCCACCGGACGCCGCACATCGACGCCCTGGCGGCCGAGGGGGTACGCCTGACCGGTTTCTACAGCACCAGCGGCGTGTGCACGCCCTCCCGTGCCAGCCTGATGACCGGTTGCTACCCGCGTCGGGTCAACCTGCACGTCAGCAGCGCGGGAACGGCGGTGCTGACGCCGCTGGACCGCAAGGGGCTGAATCCCGCCGAAATCACCGTGGCCCGAGCCCTGAAGGCCCAGGGGTACGCCACGGCCTGCATCGGCAAGTGGCACCTGGGAGACCAGAGGCCCTTCCTGCCCACGCGGCACGGTTTCGACACCTACTTCGGCATCCCTTACAGCGACGATATGACCGCCCGGGAATCCCGTCCGGAGTGGCCTCCCCTGCCCCTGATGCGGGACGAAACCGTGATCGACGCCCCCGTGGACCGCGATTTCCTCACCCAGCGCTACACGGAGGAGGCCATCCGCTTCATCGAGCAGCACCGGGAAGGGCCGTTCTTCCTCTACCTGCCCCACGCCATGCCCGGCAGCACCTCGCGGCCCTTCGCCAGCCCCGCATTCCAGGGGCGCTCGGCCAACGGTCCCTACGGCGACTGCATCGAGGAGATGGATGCCTCCACGGGCCGGATCATGGAGACCCTGAAGCGACTGGAAATCGATGGCCGAACCCTGGTCGTGTGGACCTCGGACAACGGAGCGGTGAAGCATGATCCTCCCCAGGGCAGCAATGGCCCCCTGCGGGGCTGGGGCTACGACACCTCCGAAGGCGCCATGCGCATGCCCTGCGTCGTGCGCTGGCCTCAGCACATTCCGGCGGGATCGGTCTGTGACGAGGTCATGAGCACGATGGACATCCTGCCGACCGTTGTGCGTCTGGCCGGGGGCATGCCTCCGGCGGACCGCATCCTCGACGGCCACGATGCGTTCCCACTCCTCAGCGGTCGACCCGGCAGCTGTTCCCCCTACGACGAGGTCGGTTTCTTCTACTACTTCGTGCACCAGCTCCAGGCCGTCCGGTCGGGGCCCTGGAAACTCTACCTGCCCCTGGAGCAGAAGCTCGTGTCCCTGAACGGGCGCACCGCTCCGGCGGAGGCCCGCCTGTTCGACGTCCGCCACGATCCGGGGGAAACCACGGACATGACCGCGTCCCATCCCGGGGTCGTCTCCCGGCTTCACGCCCTGGCCGAGGCTGCCCGGGCGGACCTTGGGGACCTGGGACGCCAGGGAAGCGGGCAGCGTCCCGCCGGCTGGATGGAGGATCCCGTGGCACAGCGGCAACGGTGAGGCCGGCGCGTTCGGGAATCGTCAGTACTTTACCCCGCACCCGTAGGCTGCGGTCTCGAAGGGCGTGACTGCCTCTCCGGACAGGCCTGCGTCCAGGACCTTGCGGACGTAATTCGTGGCGCGCGGAATATCCCCCTTGTCGGTGCTGGGTTTGTCATCGATGGCGCCGCGATAGACGAGGGCCCCCTTGGGATCGATCACGAAGAGGTGCGGTGTTGCTTTGGCGCCGTAGAGTCGTCCCAGTTGGCCATCGGCATCGACGAGGAAGCCGGAGGGGGAGGACTTGGCGGCAGAGAGCAGCTCCTGCCAGCGCCGGGGGCTGTTGTGGCCCTGCTTACCGGCTGCCGACGAGCAGACCGTGAGCCAGACGACCCCCTTGCCGGTGTACTCCTTCTGCAGTGCCTGCATGTTTCCCGAGTCGTAGTGTTTGCGCACGAAAGGACAGTCGTAGTTCGTCCACTCGAGGACCACCCACTTCCCCGAGTACGCCGTCAGGGAGTGTACGGCTCCGTCCAGACCGGCCAGGGAGAAGGCCGGGGCCGATCCCCCCGGTGCCGTCTGGGCGACCCCGGTGCTGAGCCCCGCCCAGGCCAGGGTGACTGCGCAAGCGAGACATGCCTGTTTCTTCATGGTCTGCTTTCCTCACTGTGTCTGGTTCGGGGTCTGCGGCACAGGCTCGGCAGGAGCATCCGTGCCCCCATCCTGTTCCGGACCCGTTTGCGTGGCGTCGGGTTCGTGAAGCCGGTCCGTGCCGGCCTCGGTCGGCACCGCCACCCGGAGGACCGCGGCTGGGGAGTCGGGGCTCCCTCCGTCCTTCGGGAGTACCCAGATTCCCGGAATGGGTTCCGCGTCCCCGAGGCTGCCTGAGGGGCCGCTGAGTGAGAACCTCGCCAGCCAGTCTTCCAGCCGGCGCACGATGGTGACCTCGCCCGAGACCCACCCCTGCGGCAAGGGAAAGAAGGAGGCGCCACCGGCCGGCCACCCCATGGCCCGCGGTGGCGTGACCCACACATCCACGCTCCCCGCACGCCGAACACCACGGAACTCCCAGCCCGATGCCGGGACCGGAAGACGTCGGGCAAAGCGCTCGAACCAGGCGGCTTCAGAACTCGGTGTGGCAGTGCCCAGCGGTTCCACGGGCAGGGTCAGAGAGAGATCGGCTTCCCCGGGGACGCAGGCATCGGCGCAGGCCAGCCATGTCACCCTGGCATGCAACGTCAAACTCGGGGCGGTGGTCCCGGGGGGTACCTCGAAGACAGAGGCAAGCAGCACCTCGTCCGCATACCCATAGCCGATGATGGGGCCCTCGGCGAAGCGTACCGGCGCCGGCCAAAGTAGCTCCGACACCCGCAGGACACCCTCGCACTGCCACTCGATACGGGGAGCCAACCCCGCTTCCCCCGGGTTGGACCAGTACAGATGCCACCCCCCCGGAAGGCGAAAGTGCACCCCGGCACGAAACGGGTCTCCCAAGCGTACGCGCGAAACCTCGGCAACCAAGCTCGCGCGAACACCCACGCCACCCCCAGCGGCAGCGGCAGCCGAGGAATCACGGGCGGCACCTGTGGGCGCCCCGTCGCTGACACCAGCGCAACCCACTCCAAGGACCAAGGCCAGCCGGATCCGTGTCCTGTTTGCGAGCATGTCCACTTCCACAGCCGTTCGGCAAGGCTCGGGGCACCACGCCCCGCTGATTGTCTCCTTGGACCGGGCCGGAAGGCCTGGTGTTCCCCGCGCAGCGCTGAGATGCAGAGGGAGGGGGCGTATGACCGCTCGGTCCACACTTTGCAAGGTGTGGACCAAAGACAGTGCTGTGCTTTGGGGAGAAGACGCATGGACTCTCGGTCCACACTTTGCAAAGTATGGAATAGAAATGGCGCTGTTTCGTGGGTGAAAACGTACATCTGGTCGGTCCACACTTTGCAAGGTGTGGACCATGAATGGAACTCTGGTGCAGGGGAGAAATGCACGGATGCTCGGTCCACACATTGCAAAGTGTGGACCATGGACGGCAGCGTGTTCGATTGTCTCCACCGGGGAGATGCAGGATTGGTCCGGGATCCCTCGGCTGGGGCGAGAGATCGTGCGCATCTGTGATCCGGGGCGTTCGGCAGCGGTCCATGTCCGGGTGCCGATGGCGTGTTGCCAGGAGTGTACGTTTGCGTCCCTTCTCCCTGTCCCGGCAGGCGGGCTCTGGTTTCGGTCGGAAAGTGAAGCTAAGTTGCGTGCCGGCGGACGTGGTTGGGCTGCCTGGTGTTCCCGGTCTGCCTGACCGGCCAGTCTGAGTCTCGGTGAGGCGGAGGAGGTCGCGCCATGCTGATCGACATTCATGTGCATTGCTGCAAGCCCCGTGCGCCCGCGGTGCACCGGGCGAACGGTAGTCGCTATCCGACGCCGGAGGAGCTGATCGCGGCGATGGACGCGCACGGCATCGACCGTGCCCTGGTAATGGGGACGGTCAGTCCGGAGTGCCGGTACACGCTGGTGACGGCAGAGGAACTTCTCGACATCACGGCATGTTTCCCCGATCGACTTCTGCCCAGTTGTCCGGTCGATCCCCGTTGGCTGACCCACAGTCCGGCCGCCGATTTCCGGGCCCTGCTCAGGGCGTACCGAGACATGGGATGCCGCTGCATCGGCGAATACATCCCGAATCTCCCTCTTGACGATCCGCTGAACTGGAACCTGTTCGCCCAGGCGGAGGAGGTGGGTTTGCCGGTAACCATCCACATTGCGCCCGGGCTGGGGGGCTGTTACGGCCTCTTCGACGATCCGGGACTGCCCCGGTTGGAGCGTGTGCTGCGTGCCTTCCCGGATCTCGTGGTCTTCGGACACTCGCAGCCCTTCTGGGCCGAGATCGGCCGTCTGGATTCCCCGCAGGACCGCGCCGGCTACCCCAAGGGTCCCGTGGATCCCGGGCGACTGGTGGAGCTGTTCCGGAGCTGCCCCAATCTGCACGGGGACCTCTCCGCGGGGAGCGGGTACAATGCGATTCACCGCGACCCTGACTTCGGAGAGGCGTTCCTGGAGGAGTTCCGGGACCGGTTGCTCTTCGGCACGGACATCGCAAACGTGCCTCAGGAACTCCCCATCGTGGCGTACCTGCGCCAACTCCTGGCGGAGGGCCGCGTCTCGGAGGAGGCATACGAGAAGATCGCCTGGCGCAACGCGGACCGATTGCTCCGCCTGGGGCTCCGCGGCGACGGAGCCCCCGGATAAGACGCGAGTCGGGGAGAGGACCCTCGGCAGGGAGGGAATCGGTTGCCTGCTTGCTCGCGGACGGGAATACGACAACGCTGGTGGGAGCGCCGGCGGAAGCAGCGCGCACCCGGGCCGGCGTCACCGTATTTCCGCCCGCGAGCATGGAGATCTTGCGAACTGAGGTTGCCGGTGTACCCTTCCTGCCTGTCGGCGGCACTCCGCGCGTGCGCACCCTCGATAGAGCCATTGGAAGAGGAAAGACACACGAATGAGCATGCCATCCCGCGGTTCGGCAACGCTTGGGTCTGTCCGGGTGCGGCAGGTCGTTCTCTGCCTGCTGGCCCTGTCGGTTCCGGCCTTCCGAGCCGCTGACTGGCCGCAATGGCGGGGGCCGTACCTGAACGGCAGCGCCGACGACCTGCCGTTGCCGGCGGAATGGACCGACACCCGGAACGTGCGCTGGAGTGTCCCGCTGCCCGGCCCGGGAAGCGCCACGCCGATCGTGTGGGGGCAACGCGTCTTCCTCAGCTCGGTTCGCCGGGAGGACGATGCGCTTGTCGCCCTGTGCCTGGATACGCGTACGGGAACGACCCTCTGGAGCCGGGAGGTCGCCCGGAACAGGGACACCGCCAACAACACCATGGCCTCCCCGTCGGCGGTGACGGACGGCACGCACGTCTGCTTCACTTTCGGCATGGTGCGCATGAGCGCTTGCACGGTAGCCGGCGAACCGGTCTGGGAGCGGGACCTGGAGAAGGAGCACGGCTACAGCGCCCTGATGTTCGGCTACAGCTCCAGTCCACTGCTGCATGAAGGCGTGTTGTTCCTCCCCGTGATCCGCAACGCGAACCCGGGCCAGTACGCCAAGGCAGTCCCCCCGGGGGTGGATGGTTCCCGTCCGGTTCGCTCCTACGTGATTGCCGTGGACCTGGCCGACGGCCGGACCCTGTGGCGGCAGGAACGTGTCGCGGCAGCCGTGGGCGAGTCCCAGGAGGCCTACACGACGCCGGCGTTGCTGCGCCGCAACGGCCGCACGGAGATTCTCGTATACGGGGCGGACAAGCTGACCGCTCACGACGCCACGGACGGGCGGGAGACCTGGTCCTGGGAGGGGTACAACCCAACGCGGATCAACCACTGGCGCGTGGTGACGACCCCCTTGGTGGGCAGGGACCTCGTGTACGTCGTGGGTCCCAAGCATCAGCCCCTGTACGCCATCCGGCCGCCGGACGGGGAAGGGACGCGAGGAGAGACGGTCTGGGAGCACCCCAAGCTGACCCCGGACGCCAGCACCCCCCTGCTGTACCGCGACCGGCTGTACCTCTTGCACGACAACCGCCGACTCCTTGCCTGTCTCGATCCGGCCACCGGCAAGGAACTCTGGCAGATCGAGCTGGGCGGGCGCGGTGTCATACGGGCCTCCATGACCGGCGTCGACGGGCGGCTCTACATCCTCTACGAAAACGGCGAGGCCGTCGTCGTGGACAGCGCGGAACCGGGGCGCATCCTGCACCGCTTCCCGATGGGCGGACACCCGGCCCGTTCGACCATCGCGGTTGGCGACCATGCCCTCTTTGTGCGCACGGCGGAGCGGCTGGTGTGCATCGGCCCGTAGGCCTCCGGAAGCCGCGGCGACGCGGCAGCCAGCGGGGCAGACGTGACCTGCCGGTTTGCTTGGCGGGTCGGCCGTTCTGCCTCGAAGTGGCGGCTCCCGGAAGGCTGCCGCGCGTTCCCGGGCTATATTGCGCCGCTTGGCGATCCGCTTCCCGGGGCGGGTGACGAGGAACGGCACGAGAGGCAAGGGCATGCAGTTGCTGGCAGCGAAGATCGACCGGTTCCTGGAGACATCCTCCTGGATTCGCCGCATGTTCGAGGCGGGCATCGAGCTCAAGCGCATCCATGGTCCGGAGCGCGTGTACGATTTCAGCCTGGGGAACCCGGATCTGCCTCCGCCTCCGGAGGTGGCAGCGGCGCTGCACGAACTCGCGGACCACCTGTCCCAGCCGCCCGGGCTGGGCTACATGCCCAACGCCGGATATCCCGAGGCCCGGGAGCGGCTGGCCGAGAGCCTGGCGCGGGAGCAGAAGACCCCCGGGCTGCGGGGCCGGCACGTGGTCCTCACCTGCGGGGCCGCGGGCGGCATCAATGCCTTCTTCCGGGCTGTCCTCTCGCCTGGCGACGAGGTGGTGTGCCCCGCGCCCTACTTCGTCGAGTACGGCTTCTACGCCGACAATGCCGGGGCCGCACTGAAGCCCGTGCCGGCGCGGCCGGGCAGTTTCGAGCTGGATCTGGATGCGCTTGACCAGTCGATCACGGCCGACACGCGCATCGTTCTGGTCAACTCTCCGAACAACCCGACGGGCGCGGTATACAGCCAAGGCGTGCTCGAGGGTCTGGCGGAGATCCTGGGGCGCGCCTGTCGGCGTCATGGGCGGCCGGTGTTCCTGGTTTCCGATGAGCCCTACCGCTTCCTCACCTATGATGGTGTCACGGTGCCGCCGGTGCTGCCGCTGGTTCCCTTCAGTGTCGTCATCGGCTCGTTTTCGAAGAACCTCGGTCTGGCCGGGGAGCGGGTGGGGTATGTCGCCGTGAACCCCGAGATGCCGGGGGAGGATCGTCTGGTGGCGGGGCTGGTGATGACGAATCGCATCCTGGGGTTTGTCAATGCCCCGGCCATCGGTCAGCGGGTGATGACTGCCGCTCTCGGCAGCGAGGTGGATGCCGGGGTGTATCGCAGGCGGCGTGCTGTCATGGCCGATGTCCTTTCCCAGGCAGGAATCACCTTCCCCATGCCCAAGGGAGCGTTCTACTTCTTTCCCCGCACACCGGGAGGCATGGACGACACGGCATTCGTCGACCTCCTGATGAGACAACGGATCCTGGCGGTGCCGGGGTCCGGTTTCGGCTGTCCCGGGCATTTCCGGCTCACGTTCTGTGTCGACGAGCGCGTCATCGAGGCCTCGGCGGAGGGGTTCCGGTCCGCCGTTGCGGCGGCCCGTGCGCAGGGCGCGGACTGAGCCGAGGCGTGGCAGGGCGCCACTCATCACGGGACAGCACACGGGGCGGCCCCTTCGGGTCGCCGGCGCAGGGTCTATGATGTCCATTGCACCAGAGGACAGTCTTCAGGGCACGGCGTCCCGTCCCATCGGTGTACTGCCGGAGAAAGGGGCGGTTTCCGGGGACAGATTGCTGCCCCCCCCCCAGCGCCGCAGTCGGCGGGCCGGGAGGTCCTGGCTACGCCTCTGGCGGCCCTGTCGGTTTCTTCTCGAGTTCCTTTGCCTCCGCCTGGCCGCGGTGCTTGCCTCGCTGTTGCCCCGGCGTGTCTGGTTGTGGTTGGGGGCTCGCACGGGGGATGTGCTGTACCTGCTTGGCGTTTATCGGCGGACGGTGCGCAGGAACATGGATTACGTCGCTCTCTGGCCGCCCGACGAGCGCCGTGGGATCGTGCGACGGCTCTACCGCAACATGGGCCGTTATGCTGCCGAGATGCTGCGGCCGCCGGGGGAGACCCCGCCGGCAGTCATCGAGGGCCGGGAACTGCTCCGCCGACCCGCCGACGCGGGGGGCGGAAGGCTCGTGCTCTTCGCCCACATGGGGAACTGGGAACTCCTTCCGGTCATTCTGGGGGATGTTCCGGAGCGCCTTCAGGTTGTCGCCAAACCCATGCGGAACCCACTGGTGCAGAAATGGCTGCAGGGACGGCGGAGGGGCCTGGGAATCCTCCCTGCGCAGCCCAGGAATGCCCTGCGGCACTGCCTGCGCGCGATTGGGGAGCACGACATCGTTGCCATTGCCATCGACCAGTATCCGGGGCGCCGGGGTACGCCGTCGACCTTTCTCGGTCGCCAGACGCGGACGGTTCGGACCTCGGCGGGGCTGGCCGCCCGCACGGGCTGTCCGGTGGTGGCCGTGTATGCGCTGTTGGAGGCTACGGGGAGCTACCGCGTTTCGATCGAGAGTGTGCCGGGGCAGGCGGCGCTGCCGGACAGAGGTCCCGAGTGGATCACCGCCATCCAGCAGGCACACAACGATGTCGTGTCGCGTTGGGTGGTCGATCACCCGGAGCACTGGTTCGGCTGGTTCCATCGCCGGTTCAAGGACGCCATCGTGTATTGAGCCGACCGACCGTGCTCCCATGCCCTGAGCGCTCGTCCTGGCGGCCGGGGGATTCCGATCCCCGTGTGCCGGCACACTACCGCTCCAGCCACAGAGCGGACTCGAAGTGCGCCGTACGCGGGAACATGTCAAACAACGCCGCACGGACCGCGCGATAGCCTCCCGCCTCGCACAGCCGGCGTACGTCCCGGGCCAGGGTTGCCGCATGGCAGGAGACATAGAACACCCGGGCCGGGCCGAAGTCGCAGAGCGCCCGGATGACCCGGGGGCCGCATCCCTGGCGCGGCGGATCCAGCAGCACCGTCGTGCGCCGCCGGTTCGTGCCGGCCAGCAGCCGAGGCAACTCGTGGTCCGTGGTGCCGGGGCGGCACTGGCAGTCCAGGTTTCCCCATTGGCTGTGGTTGTAGGCCGCGGCCTCGAGGGCCTGCCGGTCGTTCTCGATCAGGAATCGATTGTGGGCGGCCTCAGCGATGGCGAGGGAGAACGTGCCGACGCCGCAGTAGGCGTCCACCAGGGTCCGGGTCGGGGCCTCGTTGTACCACTCCGCGAGAGTGGCCGCAAGACGGTCCGCCACCTCCGGGTTGACCTGCCAGAAGGACCCCAGCGGCACGCTGACCGGCTTCCCCAGGAGCGTCTCGTGGAGCCAGGGAACCCGGCGGGAGGCGCGCCCGAAATGGAATGCCGTGGTGCCGTCACGGGTCACCCGCAGCGTCAGGGCGGACGGATGCTCCGAGGCGGCGTTGCGGCGGCCGGCCGGAGTCTGCGGAACGCGCCCCAGGAGATGGTTCAGCGGCTCCCGGGCCAGGGGACACTGGTCCAGGGCGAAGAAGGTCTTGTTGTCCCGCTCGCAGTACCCGTATCCGACCTCGACCGTCGCCTCCCCGGGCTCCACGGCCGCGCCCGGCAGCGGCTCCCGGCGTAGCGGTTCGAGGCACATTTTGTTGCGGTAGCCGTAGACATGCGGCGAGAGCACCGGCGTCTCTTCCTGCCCCGGGACCTCGCTGAGTCCTCCAAGGCGGGAGAGGGTCTCCGCGAACTGGTGCCTCTTGGCCTCGATCTCGGTGCTGTAGTCCATATGCTGATAGGCACAGCCCCCGCAACGGCCGAAATGGGGACAGCGCGGCACGGTGCGTCCCGCCCCGGGCTGGAGGATCTCCTCGATTTCCCCCCTCGCGAAGCGCCGATGCACCTGTGTCAGGCGCACCCGGAGGCGATCTCCCACGACGGCAAAGGGGACGAAGACCGCGCGTTCGTCCGCGGCCCGCCCCACGGCATCTCCCCCCAGGGCGACGTCGTGGATTTCCAGATCGAGGCTGCTGCCGACTTCCATGGTCAGGTTTCCGCGGTGGGGGCTGGGGTCTTGTCATCGAACAGGCAGAGGTCCGCGACTGGGCAGGCAGCGCACCGCGGCCTGCGGGCGGTGCAGGTATAGCGTCCATGGAGGATGAGGTAGTGGTGCGCGTCGGTCAGGAACCGGGCCGGCACGCGTTGCATGAGCTGCCGTTCGACTTCGAGGGGAGTCTTCCCCCGGGCCAGTCCGGTGCGGTTTGCCACGCGGAAGACGTGGGTATCCACGGCCATGACGGGTTGGCGGAATGCCACGTTGAGCACCACGTTGGCCGACTTGCGGCCCACGCCTGGCAGGGATTCCAGTTCCTCCCGCGTGTCCGGAACGCGGTTGCCGAACCGTTCCCGCAGGGCGCGGCAGATCCCCAGGATGGCCCGAGCCTTGTTGCGGAAGAGGCCAATGGAGCGGATCGCCTCCACCAACCCGTCCTCCCCCAGGGCCAGGTAGTCCTCCGGCTCCCGGCAGCGTCGCCACAGGTCGGCCGTGATCCGATTCACGGAACGGTCCGTACTCTGGGCCGAGAGCACTACGGCCAGCAGCAGGTCCAGGGGCGTGGTCCAGCGGAGTTCGGAGCGCGGCGTGATGTGCTTCGACAGGGCCTCGAAGAAGCCCTCGCAGGCCTCTCTGCCGAGGAGGGCGCCGGGGCGGCCTGTCCCCTGCCCCTTGCCGGTGTCTGCGGCTGTCATCGTGATGTCGCGCTTCCTCACTGTGGGTCCGCCCGTACTATACCCTCCTCCGGGGGGAGTGCCTCCCCGCTGCCATGGGAGGGACCCAGGGCTGTTTCAAGATCCGGCGAATCGCTTCCCGCCGCCACTGCCCTTGCGGCAGTGGAGCGCCGATTCGGGGCGAGGGAGCGCGGCCGCGCCCCCTCCCCGCCCTCCGATCGGCGCTCCACCGGGACAAGCCCGGCGGCGGCGTTGGGATCTTGGGACAGCGCTGTGGGAAGGCAATGCCTCAGTCAAACCCGCGAGTGCCCGCGCGGCCGCGGGCGTTCCATGCCCCCTGGAGCGCGAGCGTACCGCGAGCTTCCCCGCGTTGACTGAGGCCTTACCATGGGAAGAGCCGAAGCCATTGACACGGCCGCCGGCGGGGGCTACAGTCCGGTTCGTCTGTGACCGGCATTCGGGAGCGGTCGAGGCAGGTGCCGGAGTTCATCACGATAGGCGGGCGATACGCATGGTCAGATCATCTCTGCACGACATCCTGTCCACCGGGGTCGCTGAAGGCGCATCCGACTTTCACATTCGGGAGGACGCGAATGTCGTGCTGCGGATCGACGGGTCCCTGGTGGAGGTGGATTTCGCCACGACGCGGGAGTTCCTCGAGAATGCCGCCGGTGAGATCATGGATGCGAACGACATGGAGGATTTCCGCAAGAATGGGGATGCGGACTTTGCCTTCGAGGAGGAGGGTGTGGGGCGTTTCCGGGCGAACCTCCACAAGCAGCGGGGCAAGATGGGGCTGGCTCTGCGGTATGTGAAGGGGAAGATCCCGAACATCGAGGAGCTGAACCTGCCGACGGTACTGCGCAAGATCGCCGAGTACACCAACGGCATTGTCTTCGTCACCGGCACCACCGGTTGCGGCAAGTCCACGACCCTTGCCGGCATGGTGGACCACATGAACACGAAGTTGAGCAAGCACATCATCACCATCGAGGATCCCATCGAGTATGCCTTTCAGGACGGGAGCTGCATCATCGAGCAGCGCGAGGTCGGCCTCGATGCCGTGACCTTCGATTCGGCCCTGGTTCACGCCCTGCGCCAGGACCCGGATGTCATCATCATCGGCGAGATGCGCAACACGGAGACCTTCGAGACCGCCCTGGCCGCCTCGGAGACGGGGCATCTGGTGCTGACCACGCTGCACACCAAGAACGCGGCCCAGTCCATTAACCGAATCCTGGACATGTACCCGAACGAAGAACGGGATTCGGTGCGTTCATCCCTGTCGGCGGCCCTGCGGGCCATCATCTGCCAACGCCTCGTCCCCCGGGCCGCGGGCAAGGGTGTCATCCCCGTCACCGAGATCATGATCAACACCCCCGTGGTCAGGAAGCTGGTTGAGGAGAACCGCATGACGAAGCTCAGCAGCGCCATCGAGGGGGGGGAAGAGGACGGGATGATGAGCTTCAACAAGTGCCTGCTCAAACTCGTCAACGACGGGGTGATCACGGAAGAGACCGCCCTCGCCTTTTCCGACAACCCGCAAGCCCTGAAGATGAATCTGAAGGGCATCTTCCTGTCCGACGGCGGCATCATCAATTGAGCTGTAAGGGCCCGCGCGGGAATAACTTCCCATTTTGCTGCAGCCAATCCCGGTTCCTGGCAAGGCGCGAGCGCAGCGGGCATACCCGCA
>JAFGRS010000835.1 GCA_016935045.1 Lentisphaeria bacterium
AGGGCGAAGCTCCTGCTGAGCCGATTCCCCTGGAGGGCGAAGCTCCTGCTGAGCCGATTCCCCTGGAGGGCGAAGCTCCTGCTGAGCAGGTTTTCGGATTGGACTGAGGCCTTGCCGCCGCCCGCCTTGGCTCCGGTTCATCCCTCGATCGCGCGCATGTATTCCTGGAAGAGGTCGGGGGCGAACTGTTGCATGGGAGTGCGCCAGCGCAGGACCTCGTCGATGGGATCCCGGCGGGCACGGGCGGCTTCGGCCAGGTAGAAAAAGCGCAGGAAGATCTGCCCCCGGAAGGGCTCCTCCGCGGCCTCGCAGGTTGCGGAGGACAGCGCCTCGAGGGACCTGCGGAGAAGGCCATCGAGGCTGCGATGAAAGGCCGGGGTGTGGAGCGGAACGGGCAGCAGTCCCCGACGCCAGGCCACGAAGGCCAGGGCCTGCCAGGTGGCGGGTCCGTCGCCCCGCTCGCCGGCGCTGCGCGTGAACAGGGGCTGGTACTCCTGGTGGAGGAATTCCGCGCGACACGAACCGGCATCGTAGATCAGAGCCATCGCCAGGCAGTCATCCGCGCGGGAGTGGTGTCCCTGGTGGTGCAGCACCCAGGCCTGGAGCTGTCGCAGGAGAGCGCTCTCGCCGAACTCGCGCAGGGAGTCCCGGATGCAGGCGGCGGCAGCGCTCCAGTCCTGCCGCTGGACGAACGCCTCGGCGGGGAGCAACCCGTTGGCGAAGGGCGCCACGCGCCCCGCAGGCAGGCCGTGACACAGGGCCGCCCACAGGCCACTCTCGACGACCTTCGGGTCGGGATGCAGTGTGGCCCATGCGGGGTCCCGGGGCCGGCAGCGCACCAGTCCCGCCAGACGTTCAAGGCGTTCGGACGTCGGCAGGGACAGCACGGCATCCAGGGAGGACAGCGCGGCGCGCCTGGCGGCCCACTCCCCGTGCCGTTCCGGGTAGAGCCGTTCCTGCTCGCTCAGGACCCCCGCGGCGCCGGGCAGATCCGCCTCGCTCAGGGCAGACCGCCAGCGGCAGTCGAGAACCACCTCGTCCGCAAATAGCAGCAGTTGCTCCACGTTGCCGTCCCTCGGCCACGGCAGCTCCGCCCTGGCCGCCCGATGCGGCCCCGGTTCAGGCGTCCGGTTCCGCTGCGGACGGGGGGGGCAGGGCTTCCAGAACCATGTACCCGGTCTCCTCGAATCCGAACCGGCGGTAGGTTGCCCGGGCCAGGATATTGTGCGTCTCGACATACAGTCTCAGCCCGCAGACGTGCTCCGCGGCGGCCGCGGCCCGGATCCGAACCGCCTCGATCAGCGCCCGGAAAACCCCCCGACGACGGCACTCGGGCGCCACGTAAACGCTCTGCAGCCACCAGAAGACCCCGTTGCGCCAGTCACTCCACTCGCTCGTGACCATCAGGCAACCGGCCACTGCACCGTCCACCTCCGCCACCAGGTAGAACGCCAGCCGCGAGTCCTCGACAACCGCCTGTACCCCACGGACCAATATCCCTCCGTCGAGCTGACGGTCCTCGGTCTCCCGGGCCAGGCAGGCGTTGAAGCAGGCGATGGTCGTGACATCGGCAACCAGGGCATCGCGAACCACCACGGAATCTGCCATCGGTCCGGTTCTCCCTGACGCCCCACCGTTCCTTCGCCGCGGGTCCCGTCCCGGCAAGTCCCCGCTGCAGGCCCGAGGCGGGGTGGCGCCGGACGGGAAGCCCGGGCCCCCGGGCATGCAGGAGTGTACTGCGTGCGCGGAAACGGTCAAGCGCAACGCGGCCTGCCCGGGGCGGTTTCAGGATCGGCGCCCGGGACCCCGCCGCCACTGTCTTGCGGCCGTGGGGCGACGATCCGGAAGAAGGAGGCAACAGCGACGGCGCGCGCCCCCCCTCTTCCCCCCATCGGCACTCCATCGGGACGAACCCGGCGGCCGCGTCACGAGCGCCGCTGCCCCGTTGCGGGGGTCCCCTCGAGGGTTATGTTCCACAACGGTCTGTCCACCGGGCGACGCCGTCCCGTGTTCTCCTGCTGCCGATCCGGCTCGGGGTTCCGTGGGCGGAACGGAGGCGCGATGCGGAGTTCGCTGTCCCGTCCCAGGGCCGTTCTGATGCTGCTTGCGGCGGCGGTCCTCTGGAGTCTCGGCGGCATGCTGATCAAGGCAGCCGACTGGAACCCCTTGGCCATCGCGGGAACGCGGAGCGCCATTGCCGCACTGTTGTTCGCGCCGTTCATCCGTCGGCGAAATCTGTCCCTGTCCCGCACCCAGCTTCTGGCGGCGGCGGCCTATGCCGGCACGGTCACGTCGTTCGTGGTGGCAAACAAACTGACGACGGCGGCCAACGCGATCCTGCTGCAGTACACGGCCCCGGTCTACGTGGCCCTCCTGAGTTCGTGGTTCCTGAACGAGAGAGTCCGCTGGACCGACTGGCTCTTCGTGGCGGTCACATTCGGGGGCGTGGCGCTCTTCTTCCTGGACCGTCTGACGCGGGGCGGCCTCCAGGGGAACCTCTGCGCCCTGTTCAGCGGCTTTGCCTTCGGCGCCCTCGTCCTGCTGCTGCGCAAACAGAAGGACGGCGCCCCGCTCGAATCCATCTTCCTCGGCAACCTGCTGACGGTCTTCGTGAGCCTGCCTTTCCTGTGCCGGGACATCCCCCTCGACGCCACGAGCTGGGCAGCGATGGGGCTGCTCGGGGTCGTCCAACTCGGGCTTTCCTATGTGCTCTATGCCGTCGCCACGCGCCATGTGACGGCGCTGGACGCGATCCTCATTCCGGTCATCGAGCCGGTGCTCAACCCGATCTGGGTATTCCTGGCCTTGGGGGAGACACCCGGCCCCTGGGCGCTGCTCGGCGGGGTCGTGGTGGTGGGTTCGGTGACCTGCCGGGCACTCTGCTGCCGGGGGACCGCGGGACCGGCGGCGCCGCCGTGACCGGGGGTGAGGAACCCGTTCCCGACGCCGCGCGTCGCGCGGTCCCTGCGGGATGGGGCGGCGGCGGGGCTCCGCACACCCGGGTCCGCGGGCCAAGACCGCCGCGGGAGCCGACCCCGCGCCAGCGGGGGAGACGGGTGGAGCCGCAAGGCTTCGCAGCGAAGCGGCAATGGGCGCCGCCGGCCCGGGTGCACGTTGCCTCCGCCGGCGCTCCCACCAACGTCACCGTATTTCCGTTCGCGAGCAGTACTCTCCGTGGTGAGATCTGTCCGGATGCTCTCCGTCGCGAACAACGACTGGAGCGGCCGCGTCCCGCGGCCAGTGCCCGCGAGGACGCGGGCGCTCCAGAGATTGCCCGAGAGACAGACTGACGTCTCACTCGATGGGCAACCACTCGAAGTAGTCCACGTTGCAGCCGCGGCCGTCGGTGTTGGTCAGCCTCAGGACGTGTTCGCCGGCCTCCAGGCGGGTGCGGATCGGTCCCTTCCGGTCCGACAGCAGTGCCACGCCGTAGTCGTCGCGGGTGCTGAGGCCGTAGCCTCCCGAGTCAGGCAGCGCCAGGGTCCCCAGCGGCTCCTCATCGAGGGTCACTTCCCGGGCGGCGTCGCGTGGGCAGGCGTATTTCGCCAGGAAGAGGAAGCTGGCGGGCCTGTCCACGATGAAGCGGTATTCGAGCCAGTGCCCCTTGGCATCCCAGTGCGAGAATGCCCCGCCGTCGGCGCCCTTGCGGTCGAGCCACAGCCGGACGGGCGTGTCGGCGCCGCCCTGGCCGCTCGGGCTCTCGGCCTGGAGACGAAGTCCTTCCGGCCAGCGTTGCCGGCCGACATCCCCCGGACCGATGGGCGTGGTGACGGCAAACTCACGGGAGATGGTCCACCCATTCCGGGTGACATCCAGGACGCCCCGGTGTGTTCCCCCACGCCCGGCGGTCCAGGATGCCTCGCTCCCCTCCGCCGTCGGCCCGCCGGGGAACCGCCAGGTGCAGCGGATCGGGGGGGAGGAGTAGACGGGCCGGGCGTGGAACCGCAGCCGCATTCCTTCGGCGGCGATCTCATGGGTCACCCGAACCGTCGCCCAGGGATGCAGGGGCCGGTCCCGGTACGCGTCGGCGGTGGTGGGCAGGGCGAGCAGCGCCTCCGTGATCGGATCGGAGGCCAGAAGAGTCTCCTCTCCCCGGTGGCGCAGGTAGTCCCGGAGGAGAACCAGGACGTAGCAGGCAAAGTCCGGACTGCTCGCGCAGCGGATCTCCCCGTGGGTGAGGTCCTTCCCCGCATCCCGGTCCGCGGCGAGCCGGTAGGTCTGCAGTACGTCGCTGCGGCCCTGGACCCGCTCCCAGGGGTTGAGGCCGCTGGGGATGATCCCGTGCCGGGCATGGAGGCGGACGATGGTGCGCAGCGTCCGGCCCACGGCCTCGAGAAAGACATCTTCCCGCGCGATCCCATGGGCGAGCATCATGCCGTGGCAGTATTCCGTGGAAAACCCGGACCCGGCGGTGGAAGGGGCCGGGTAACCCCAGCCGCCCGCCGGTCCCTGGGCCCGCGCCATCCAGCGGTTGCAGGCCAGGATCGTGTCCCGGAGGCGCCGGTCGTCGGGACGCAGGGCCAGGAGGTACGGCAGGGCGTTGGTGGCATACTGGGTGATGTAGGGTTTGTAGAATGGGTGCCTGTAGCCGAAGTCGTCGTTCGGGATGTAGAGTTCGTTCCCCGTCTCCGGCTTCCCGCTCTGGGTGAACATCAGGTCCGGCATCTGCTTGGACTGGAACTCGTTCCAGAGCCGGAGCGCATGTTCGAGATACTCCGGCCGGCCGCTGTACTCGTGGAGCTTGGCAAAGTCCGCGATCACCCCCACGTTGCGCATCTCGCCGCGGTTGCAGGGGACGTGCGCCATGGCCCATGCCGCCTGGACCTGCGCCGCCTCCCGAAAGCGGGGGTCCCCCGTCTCCTCGTACGCCAGCCAGAAGCTGTGGAACCCCTTCGTCACGTAATCCAGGGCGTAATCGAAACGAACCATGTACGTGCCCGGACCGGCCCCGAGTTCCTTCCTGTCGCGGTTGGCCCGGCCGCGCCGGCTGCCGCCGTAGTACTTGGTCTCGTGTCCCCAGTAGACCGAGAGATTGCGGTAGTTTTCGGACCAATCCCGGGCGATGCGCCGGAGTCGGGGGTCTCCCCCGCGGAAGGCATCGTGCCAGACGTACATGCAGTGGTTGAAGCGGACCATCGAGTCGATTCCCGCCGTATCGGTGCGGGGGTCGTAGGAGGTCATGTTGCCCCAGTCGTCGCCGTCGATGGAAAGGCGCCACAGGTGCAGGATCGCGGTCTCCTGCAATTCCCGGATCACGGGGTCCCCGAGCCGCAACGGCTCGCCGGTGTGGTACACCGCGTCGTACGCCCGCCAGTCCGCGGCGCCGCCCACCGGACAGTCCAGCTTCCGGGCCAACTCCGCGGCCCCGCAGCGGGAAAACAGCACCTCGAACACACGCCACTGACCGTCCTGGATCATCAGGCCGTCATTCTCCCGCGCCACCGGCTCCAGCCGTGAGAGGGCCAGGCGCAGGCCCCCGCCGGCCGTCTCGGCGACGGGCCGCACCTCGAGGGTGCCGCGGCGCTGGCGCAGGGCCAGGGGCGCCGCCAGGGCGGCGGGGGCCCCGTCGGCCAGCGTGGCGTTCACGATCAGGTCCGGGGCATCCGCGAAGGCATGGTGGTCCTCGCGTCCGGAGAAGCGCACCGGACCCACCCCGGTTGCGGAGGACGTGGCGCCGCGCAGGCTGGCGGCGAAGCCGAAATCGGGTGTCCATTCGTTGCCGCGGAGGCGGCTTTGCAGGCGGTGCGTCAGGCGGAGGTCTCCCTCCGAGTCCACCTGGATGTCCACTTCCCGGCAGAACCGTGTCCCTTGCCGGTTGCAGCGCAGCCAGAGGAAGAACGGGCCTTCCTCGATCACGGTCCACACCGGCGCTGCGGGCTCTCCGAGGTCCGGGCCCTCCGGGACAAACTCCGCCAGGCACTGTTCGGTCCCGGGGGCAAACACGGAGGCACGGTCCTCGGCAAGACGAACATCCACAGAGCCAACACGGAAGGACCCGGACAGGTCCCCTCGACGCTCGAAGGCGGACGCCCCCACTCCCCCAGGCATCAGGCCAGGATAGACACCCGCCAGGGCGGCGTTTCGCGGGACCGTGACCGGGAACCGCACCATGGCCCGCCGCACCGAGCCGTCCGGCCAGCGCGTGAGTACCGTCGCCTGAACCGCCGTCTCCCGTCCGTCCAGCCGGACCGTGCCCGGCAACGGCTCGCGCAGCACCCCGGCGGGCAGAGGCAGGGAGACCCCAACCACCGCGGGGCCGGAGACAGGGCCGTCGTTCACAACCCGGAAGTCGACGCCGCCGGCGCTGCCCAATGACAACGCCGCGGAAAACCCCAGCCGCAGAGCCCACGGATGCATGCGACGCTGTCCCATCAGGCCGTACCCCCGTCATCCCATCGCGCCGCTGCGGCCCCCCCCTGCCCCAGGTCGACCCTCTGGCTACTCCGCCAGCCGCACCAGACCCAGCATCGCGGCGGTGACCAGAGCCGCGCATACCAGGCACAACAGGGCCCAGAAGGGCTCCCTGCGGCCGCGGCGCAGATACGCCGCCGCGGCCGCCAGAAAGGCCGGGGCCGCGCTGACGCAGCCGATGACCAACCCCAGTTGCACGATGCCGTCGCCGCGCGTCAGGTTCTCCAACCAGAAGTGCGCCCCCGGAAAGCCGCCGGGAAGCTCGCCCCAGACCGTGTCCGGTCCCGCCCCCTGCCAGATGCGGAAGAAGAGGCCCTGGGGCGCGAGGCAGTTGCCGCGCGGCCAGGCGATGGCCAGGAAGGGGCCGAGGATGCAGAATCCGGTGGCGACCAGGGAGAGCACGTAGATCACGCTGCCGTAGGCGTGATGGGCGGCGGGTTGCACGGCCTGTCGTTCCTGCGCCTCGCTCATGCGGTGTCTCCTCTCTTGGCGCTGCGTCTCAGGACAATCACGATGACCCATGCCATGATGGCCAGCAGGACGGTCACATGCACGCTGCCGGGGACAGCCCCCATGACGCCGAGCTTCCTCAGGCCGTTGGTCACGAGTCCGAAGCTGGTATGGATCAGGATGCCGATGAGAAGATAGCGGATGGATTCCGCGCGCACGCGGATGAGCACGTGGGCTCCGAGGATGCCGCCCAGCACCTGGCCGGCCAACCAGGGCGCCGCGAAGAGAGGGATGACCGCGCCCGCGAAGAAGTACGGCCAGACGGTGATGCAGTCGCCCATACCGATCACGATGCCGCTGATGGACGCCGCAACCTTCAGCGGGACCCCCATGATGCAGTTGATGGCGGGGACGATGGCCCAACCGGCGCCGAGACCGAAGAACCCGGACATGACGCCCAGCACGGCCATGGTCGCCATGCCCCACCCGATCCGCGTGACGGGGTAGTCGACCACGCGGTCCACGGACGGCTCGTAGTAGGGATTGCCGACCCTCAGCCAGCGGCTGAAGCGATCGATCCGGCGCACCTGCGGCCATTCCATCTTGACGCCCCCGGCGATGAAGTAGACCGCGAGCAACAGCACGATCGTCCCGAGGGCGAGGCGGATGCCGCCCTCCCCGGTCGATCCCATGTGCCGCGAAACCCAGATCGCCCCCTGGGCCCCCGTGAAGCCCCCGATTCCGTACCCGAGGTTGCACAGGATCGCCAGTTTGAGGTTCCCGATGCCCCGCTTCAGGAAAGGGCCACTCGAAACCAACCCGCTGAACATGGCGACCAGAAGCCCCGTTGCCCGCACGATCAGGCTGTTGACGGGGGTGAAGGCAAGCATGATCGGCGTGTAGATCACGCCCCCGCCGATCCCGGCCAGTACCGCGATCACCGCGATGGCAAAACTCAACAGAAAGAAGCCGAACATCAACAGGGTCACGCTCGACAGGGCCATGCCCCCCGGCGGAATCTCCGCACCCCGGGTGATGAATAGCAGGGCCACGTAGGATACCACCACCGTGAACGTCATGGTGACCAGCTCGAGCCACGGCGAACGCAGGACCCTGGACCACCCCCCGACCCTGACCGGTTCTCCCCCCTCAGGCTGCGGAGAAGAGACGCCGGAGTTCGAAACGGACACGCGAGCAGTAGACATGAGCCATCCATTCCCGTAGCGCGCGCTGACCGCCATGCCGCCGCGCGGTTCCATACCATGCCCCTCCCCGGAGCGTCGGCAAGCGCAGCGCCGAAGGAACACCGTGGCGGAGGGCGCCGGCGCGAGGCCCGCCCTTCACCAGCCGCCGGCACTTCGCGCCGCACGCGGGATGCCGGCCCGGGCTCACCGGGGCACCCAGCGGACGTTGCGGAACATGGCTCCCGCACTGCCCCAGGCAT
>JAFGRS010000836.1 GCA_016935045.1 Lentisphaeria bacterium
ATGCGTTCAGGGCCACTGGCAGGATCGGCACGCCCGAGGCCGCCGCCAGGGCAACCGCCCCGGGATGCGGCGTATACCGCGGTCCCCGCGGACCGTCGACGGGCACCACCACGGTGTGCCCCTCCGCCAACACCCGACGCAGGTCCCGCAGGGCACGGAATCCGCCCCGACTCGAGGACCCGCGCACCACCCCCAAGCCGAAGTGCTGAACCACCCGCGCCGCGTACTCACCGTCCCTGCTGGCACTGATCAGGACCGAACTGCAGGCCCGCAGCCGCCGGGGAAAACAGTCCCCCGTGAAGAGAATGCGGTTGTGCCAGAGAACCACAATCACCGGCCAGGGCCCCCCCTCCGCAAGGAACCCCGCCGCATCCGACGCGCGTACACGATACGTCCGCCGCAGGATCTTCAGGGTCGTCGCCAGCAACCAGCAAACCAGCGCCGGCAAGCGCCGACGGCCCTTGAGAGTGAAAAGACGCCTGGCCACGGTATACCCCGCATGGTCGAGACACGGCATCGCGCCCCCACCCGCCGGCGCCCGGGACCGGAAGCCGAGCCAGCCATGGCCGCGGCCCCACGCATGGGGCCCGCGGAGCGGCACGGACACCGGCAGACGGCGGCGGCCCAAACCCTATACCGCGCCCCCTCGGCTGTCCAATGACTGGCGGAGAGGATTGCAGAACCGGGACCCCGAAGCTATGGTGACCCCGCGTCGGACGACGTCACGCAGACGCCTCCCCCACACGCGCGATCATCCGAGATGGAGTATGCCATGGATCGGTCCGTTGATCTCTTCGTCCCCGGCCGGGTCTGCCTCTTCGGCGAGCATTCCGACTGGGCCGGCGCCTACCGGCGGTTCAACTCGAACATCCTGCCGGGCAGGGTCATCATCGCCGGGACGAACCAGGGAATTCACGCCCGGGTACGCCCCCGCAAGGACCGCTTTGTGTATCATGCTTCCCTTCCGGATGGCAGAAGGGAACGCGTGGACCTGCCCATGAGTCGGGACGCCCTGCTGAAGACGGCCCGGGAAGGCGGCTTCTTCAGCTATGCCGCCGGGGTCGCCTACCACATCCGGACGTTCTATGAGGTCGAGGGCATCGAGATCGACAACTACCGCACCGACATGCCGGTGAAGAAGGGCCTCTCCTCGTCAGCCGCCCTCTGCGTGCTCGTGGCCCGGGCCTTCAACCGGGTCTACGATCTCAAACTCACCATCCGTGCCGAAATGGAGGCCGCCTACCAGGGCGAGATCCTCACCCCGTCCCGCTGTGGCCGCATGGATCAGGGGTGTGCCTTCGGGCAAGTCCCCGTCATGATGACCTTCGACGGAGACCTCCTCCACACCACCCGCCTGCCCGTGGGTGCGCATTTCCACCTGCTCATCGCCGACCTCAAGGGCAAGAAGGACACCATCCGTATCCTGGCCGACCTCAACCGCGCCTATCCCTTCCCCGAAGAGGAATGCGACCACGCCGTGCATGCGTACCTCGGCGGCATCAATGCCGACCTCGTCGCCAGAGCCGCCGAGGCGCTCAAGTCCGGCGACGCCCCAACCCTCGGCAAACTCATGACCGAGGCCCAGGAGGCCTTCGACAAACACCTCGTCCCCGCCTGTCCGACGGAACTGACCGCCCACAAACTCCATGCCGCCCTCGCCGACCCCCGCGTGCAGGAACTCACCTACGGCGGCAAGGGAGTCGGATCCCAGGGCGACGGCTGCGTCCAGTTCGTCGCCCGCAACGCCGCGGCACGCGCGGAACTGGCCCAACACCTCACCCGAACCATGGGCATGGAGTGCTTCGAACTCGACCTCGCCCCCCCCGAACTCGTCCGCAAAGCCGTCATCCCCGCCGCCGGCTTCGGAACCCGCATGTTCCCCGCCACCAAGGCCGTCAAGAAGGAACTCTTCCCCGTCGTCACGCCCGATGGCCAGTGCAAACCCATCCTGCTTACCATCGTCGAGGAGGCCCTCAACTCCGGAATCGAGGAAGTCGCCATCATCGTCCGCGCCGGCGACGAAGCAACCTACGAACAACTCTTCCGCGCCCCCCTCGCTCCCGAACACTTCAACAAACTCCCCGAACGAGCCCGACGCAGCCTCGCCGAACTCGCGGACCTCGGACGACGCGTCACCTTCATACCCCAACCGGAACAGCTCGGCTTCGGACATGCCGTCTTCTGCGCCCGCGACTGGGTCGGCAAGGAACCCTTCCTGCTCCTCCTCGGAGACCATATCTACGCCTCCAACACCGAGGAGCCCTGCGCCCGACAACTCCTCAATGCCTTCAAAACCGGAGGCATGACCAGTGTCGTCGCGGTGTACCTCGCGGCGGGAACCGAAGTCCAACACTACGGCACCGTCACCGGATCCTGGATCGACGAAGCCCATTCTCTGCTCAATATCCGGGAATTTGCCGAAAAACCCAGCATCGACTACGCCCGCAGCAACCTCACCACCGAAGGGCTGCCGCCGGACACATTCGTCTGCGTCTATGGGCAGTACGTGCTCACACCTGCGATCTTCGAGATCCTCGAACGGCAGATCCAGGCGGACCAACGCCAGGCCGGCGAGATCCAGCTCACCACGGCCCTCGATTGCCTGCGGCGGGAGGAGGGTGTTCTGGCCTTTCTGGTCCAGGGGGAGCACTTCGACACGGGTTTGCCGGAGAGCTACCTGCGCAGCCTGGTGCGGGTTTACGAGAGGCGCCGGACGGGGGAAGCCCCGTGAAAGCCCTGGTGACCGGCGGGGGTTTCCTGGGGGCGCGCATCGCCGAGATGCTGCTGGCCCGGGGCGACCGGGTGCGCATTCTGGGTCGCCGTCCCTATCCGCACCTGGCATCCCGGGGTGTCGATGTCTGCCGTGGCGATGTCTGCGATGTGGGCTGCGTGGTCGAGGCCTGCGCGGGTGTGGATGCGGTCTTCCACACGGCGGCCAGGGCCGGCGTATGGGGTCCCGCCGGGCCCTACTTCGAGACCAACGTCGGGGGCACGGCCAACGTCATCCGCGGTTGTCTCGAAAACGGGGTCTCCCGCCTCCTGTATACCAGTTCCCCCAGTGTGGCCATCGGCACAACGGCAATCGAGGGTGGTCAGGAGGATGCACCCTACCCTCGACGCTACCTTTCCCCCTACCCCGCCAGCAAGGCCCGGGCGGAACGCATGGTCCTGGACGCCAACGGCTGGGAAATGGTGCCGAAGGACCCCGCCGCCTATGCACCGGATCACTCCGAGAAGGATGTGCGACGCCTGCAAACCTGCGCCCTGCGCCCCCACCTCATCTGGGGCCCCGGGGACCCCCATCTCGTGCCGCGCCTCGTCGCCGCCGCCCGCCGGGGACGGCTCCGCGTCATCGGCA
>JAFGRS010000837.1 GCA_016935045.1 Lentisphaeria bacterium
CGTCTCGGCATCGTGCTCGCCAATGGCAGCGAACTCCGCAGTCCAGTCCTGGTGGACCCCCTGACGGGTAAGGTCCACCGCCTCGAAGCTCGCGGGGATGGGAAGGGGAACCTCGCCCTGGGCTGCGTCCCCCTTACCTCGTATCCTCTGCTCATCACCGACCTCGGGGCCATCCCGGTGCGCCCGCCGACCGAGTGACGACCCGGAGAATCGCCGCTCGACCTTCGACAAAGCTCAGGTTCTGCCAGAGAGCACCTCCCACACTGGAGCCCGCGATGCCCGACCGCTCCAGGGTTGCCGCGGCGAAGGAGATGGCCGCGGGGCCGCGGCCGCTCCAGGGCGGTTCAGAACCCTCCCCCGAGGGCGGGGTTGCGGGCGACGGAGAGGTAGTCTTCCCGGGTGATGAGACCGGCCCCGAAGAGATCCCGCAGCGCCTTGTCCATGGTGACCATGCCCTCCTTGGCCGCGGTTTCCATGATGCCCAGGAGCTGGTGGGTGCGTTTCTCCCGGATCTGGGAGCGGACGGCCGTGTTGCCGAGCATGATCTCGAAGGCGGCGATGCGTCCCCGTCCGTCTTTGCGGGGCAGGAGGCGTTGCGAGACCACGGCTTCGAGGCAGGCCGCGAGCTGGGTGCGGACCTGGTTCTGGCGTTCGGCGGGGAAGACATCGATGATGCGGTCCACCGTCTGGGTGGCGTCGTTGGTGTGCAGGGTCGCCAGCACGAGGTGGCCCGTCTCGGCGGCGGTCAGGGCCGCGGCGATGGTTTCCAGGTCCCGCATTTCGCCGATGAGGATCACATCGGGGTCCTGGCGCAGGACGTACTTGAGGGCATTGAGGAAGCTGCGGGTATCGGCGTTCACCTCGCGCTGGTCGATGATGGCCTCGCGGTTGCGGTGCACGAACTCGATGGGATCCTCGACGGTGACGACGTGGCAGCCCCGGGCGCTGTTGATGGCGTCGATGAGGCAGGCAAGGGTGGTGGACTTGCCATGCCCCGTGGGTCCGGTGACCAGGATCAGACCCTGGACCCGCTGGGCGAGCCGCATCACCACGGGCGGAATGCGCAGTTCCTCGGCCGACGGAATGGCCTGCGGAATCATCCGGAAGGCCGACGCCACACACCCCTTCTGGTAGTACCCGTTCACGCGGAAGCGGGTCTCGGTCTCCGGACCGCTCTCCGACTTGCCGAAGCGGTCGCGGATGCTCAGCGCGAAGTCAACCTCCCTCTCGGCTTCGAAGTGCGCCCGTTGGGAAGGCGTGAGCACCCCGAAGAGCAGCCGCCGCGTGTCCCCCGCGGTCAACTCGGGCATGTCGAAGCCACGCAGGGCACCGTCGATGCGGATCATCGGGGGACTGCCGACGGTGAGCAGCAGGTCGCTGGCACCATAGCGTACGGCGTCCCGCAGCAGCTTGCGGATGCTCAGGCGACTGCCGGTATCCTCCTGCAGGCGGCGCAGCGAATCGATGCCGGTTTCCATTCCCTGGGCTGCCAGGAGGAATTCCTCCCGGTTCGTGGCCCCGGTTGCGGCCGTCTCGACGGTCAGCAACCCCGCTTCGCAACGGGACACCAGGCTGCGCGTGAAGGTGATCATCCCGTCCGACTCGCCCGACTTGAGGATTTCCACGATCTCGTCCAGGGCCCGGCGCGCCAGCACCCGTTTGACCAGGGGGGTGGCGACCAGGATCTCGAACACCGGGACGCGCCCAGCCCCGTCCGCGCTGGGGAGCAGGCGCTGGGAAACGACCCCGGCCAGGGCCAGGGACAGGTCCTGAGCCATCTGGTCGCGCATCTCGGCGGGGAAGTAATTCAGGATGCGTTCCAGGGTCTGGGCAACATCGACGGTGTGCATGGTGGTCACGACGAGGTGCCCGGTCATGGCCGCCGAGACGGCGGTGCGGATGGTGTCGAGGTCCCGCATCTCGCCGATGAAGATGACATCCGGGTTCTGCCGGACCACGTGTCGCAGCGCGGACTGGAAGGTCTGCGTGTCCCCTCCCACCTCGCGTTGGGAAACGACGCTTTGCTTGTCCCGGTGGGTGAACTCGATGGGGTCCTCGATGGTGACGATGTGCCGCTGGAAGTGGGCGTTGACGTGGTTCAGCATGGCAGCCAGGGTGGTGGACTTGCCGCTCCCGGTCGCGCCCGTGATCAGCACCAGTCCCCGCGCCTGCTCGGCCAGGACGCGAACGCTGTCGGGGATCTTGAGTTCGCCGAAGTCCAGGTCCCCCGACGGCACCCGTCGCACCGCCATGCAGGGAAGTCCACGCTGGTAGTAGAGGTTCAGACGGTACCGTTCCCCCGGCTGCAGCGAGGCCCCCAGGTCCAGGTCCCGCTGGCTTTCCAGGCGCTGCCGGGTGCCTGGCGGAAGGTGGGCGTCGAAGAAGCCGTAGATATCCTCCCCCCGGACCTCCTCGGGACCGAGTGGCCGGATGGCGCCGAGAACGCGCGCCGCGACGGGCTTGCCGACGCTGAGGAACAGATCGGAGGCATGCAGGGCGTCCATCTGGGTGCAGAGTGCAGCAATATCCATCGCCGAATCGATCTCCATGGCTGTCCGAAACAGCGTCGGAACGGAAGGCGACACCAGGGCAACGGACCCTTCGGGCGCTGCCGATGGCCACACCCCGTCCTGCGCCAACCTATCACGCCCCCCGCGCTCCAGCAACAGCGGATCCCAACGCCGCGGTAATGCCTCAGTCAAACCCGCGAATGCCCGCGCGGCCGCGAGCGTTCCATGCCCCCTGGAGCGCGAGCGTACCGCGAGCATCC
>JAFGRS010000838.1 GCA_016935045.1 Lentisphaeria bacterium
ACACCCACCCTGGCCATCACGCTGGGCAAGTGCTTGACGTCTCTGGCTTGAAAAGGTCCATTGTCCATGGTCCATTGTCCATGGTCCATTGTCCATGGTCCCCAGTTGCGCGTAGCGCCAGGTTCGACATCTGCCGACGTTCCCCGGGACAGACCCCGGGCCGCGACGGCCTGTCGTGCCGCCGGAGGGGGACGCGCCGGAGGTCCGTGAATCGATGTGGCGTCCGTTCCTCACCATTCTGATCGGCTACGCGAAGATCGCCATGGAGGTGGGCCTTCTGGCCTTTCTGATCTACCTGGCCCTTCAGTTCGTGCGCGGTACCCGTGCCGCCACCATGCTGGCGGGGGCGACCATCCTGGTGCTGGCGTTGGGGTTCCTGTCGCAGTTCTTCGGGCTGGAGGTGATCGAGTGGATTGTGGCCAAGATGTGGGCCGTTCTCGCCTTTTCGGTCCTGATTGTGTTCCAGCCGGAGATTCGCCGGGCGCTGGCGGAGATCGGGCGTCAGCGGAGCTTCCTGCGCATCTCCAACGAGTTCCTGCGGGAGGGGGAGTTGATCAGCACCGTGGTCGATGCCACCTTCTTCATGGCCGACCGGCGTATCGGGGCCCTGATCGCCATCGAGCAGTCCATCGGCCTGCGCAGCTATGCGGAGACCGGCACGGCCGTCAACGCCACCGTGTCCAGCAAGCTGATCAGCGCCATGTTCTTCCCGAACTCGCCCCTGCATGACGGCGGCATCATCATCAGCAAGGGGCAGTTGGTGGCCGCCGGCTGCATCTTCCCGCTCAGTCAGAATACGGACATGACGCGAATGGTGGGGACGCGCCACCGGGCGGGTCTGGGGTTGACGGAGGAGACGGACGCGGTGGTGATCATCGTTTCCGAGGAGACGGGCGCTGTCAGTCTGGCGCGCCGGGGGCGTCTGACCCGGGGTGTGGATCGGGGCCGGCTGAAGCGTCACTTGACGAACTACCTGATCAAGAAGAAGGGGGCGCGGGAGGTGCAGCCGGCGACGGCCGCTGTGCAGAGCCTGCCCGTGGAGGAGAAGACGCAGGTTGAGTTGGGGGAGGGGTAGGAGATGAAGGTGCGGCTTCCCGGGATCATCCGTAACGACCCGGTTCGGAAGGTGGTTGCCCTGTTCTTTGCCGTTCTGATCTGGCTGACGGTGGACACGGAGTTGCGCAAGAGCCTGGTGTTGCGGAACGTTCCGGTCGCGGTGGACTACGATCCGCGGGTGTTGGTATTGGAGGAGCCGCCGCAGCCCGTGGACGTGACGGTGCGGGGCAGCCGCAGACGGTTGGAGAACGTGACCACGGCGGACATCGAGATGGTGGCGCAGATTCCCCCGGACATTCACGAGGGAGTGTATTTCTACGGCATCGGTCTGACCCCCAAGAACAATGTCCGCCGCACCCCTCCCGGGATTCGCGTCACGGGCATCAGCCCAAACCGCATCGACGTGCAGATCGACCGCATCGTGACCCGTGCCAGGGTCCCGGTCAAGGTGGTCTTCGAAGGGCAACTCAAGGAAGGGTACCGGGTGATTCGGGTGCAGGCAAAGCCGGAGAGCCTGATGGTCAAGGGCCGCTATCGCAGTGTGGTGGGTCTGACCGAGATTCAGACCGAGCCCGTGCTGCTGGACGACACGGTGGTGCAGGACTTCCTGGTGACGGCGCGTCTGGCTCCCATCGCCGGTGTGGAGGCCATGGGGGACGTGACGGTGGAGGTAGCCATCAGCCGGCAGGCCACGCCCCGCACCCTGCATGGTCTGCCGCTGGCGATTCTGATCGATCCGGGGGCGGGTCTGCAGCTGGGCGAGCCGCTGCCCGAGGCGACGGTCATCATCCGGGGGCCCAAGGCACTCCTCGAAGAACTCTCCGACCTGGCGGTGCGTCCGTTCGTGGACCTGAGCGGGATTACGAGTCCGGGTCGGTACCGGCGCCAGGTGAGGATCTGGATGGACGCCCCCAAGGAAGTCCTCGCCGATCCCCCCACGCCCGGCTGGGCCGATGTGACCCTCGTGGCCGCGCCTGCCAAGACCGGCGCCCCACCCACGGCCGTGGCCCCGGGGAGCCCGCCGCCGCCGTGACGCCACCCCCCCCAGGCGCGGCGACGGGAGGAACGCGGCAGGCCGGGCCCTGCGTCGTCGTCACCGGGCCGACGGCAACGGGCAAGACGGCCCTGGCCGTGGCCCTCGCCCGGCGGTTCGGCGGCGAGATCCTCAGCGCGGACTCGCGCCAGGTCTACCGCGGCCTGGACCTCGGGACGGGCAAGGACCTCGCCGAGTACGGCTCGGGACCCGACGCGGTGCCGTACCACCTCATCGATGCAGTCGGACCCGACGAGTCGTACCATCTCTTCCGCTTCCTCGGGGACGCCTGGGAAGCCCTGGCAGGGATCTGGTCGCGGCGGCGTCTGCCCATCGTGGCCGGCGGCTCGGTGCTGTACCTCCACGCCCTCCTCGAAGGCTACCGCCTCGATGGCGGCGAACCGGACCCGGAACTCCGGGCCCGCCTCGAAACCCTGACAGACACGGAATTGGAGCGCGTCCTCGCCGAC
>JAFGRS010000839.1 GCA_016935045.1 Lentisphaeria bacterium
AAGATCCGGCGAATCGCTTCCCGCCGCCACTGCCCTTGCGGCAGTGGAGCGCCGATTCGGGGTGAGGGAGCGCGGCCGCGCCCCCTCTCCGCCCTCCGATGGGCGCCCGACCTAGAGTTCCCAGCCCTTGCGGCAGGTGCGTTTGATGAAGGCATTTGCCTCCGGGCAGTTGGTGACCCGCATGGCTGCCGCGTCCCAATGGAGCTTGCGGCGCACGCGGAGGGCCAGGTTTCCGAGCAGGATCGCCTCGGTGAGGGGGCCGGACCAGCCGAAGTGGCCGGCGGGGCGGCGTCCCGTGCGGATGCCGTCGCACCAGTCCCTGTGGATATCGTCGCGCCGGCTGAACTCCCCCTTGGGCAGTTCGTAGTGGTAGGCATCGCCCCGGAAGGGTCCGCGGCCCCGGGGATAGCTATTCTTCGTGCCCATGTAGACCACACCCCCGGGAGCGCTGACGCCGGCGATCTCCTCGGGCGGACGCTTGCCGCCATCGTACCACAGGATCGACACCGGTCCGCGGCTGCCGCGGGCGGGGAAGTTCAGCCGCAGCACGGACCAGAGCGGGTACATTTCTTCCGTTGCCGGCGCCGCCTCGACCACCTCTACGCTCTCGGGCGCTCCCAGATCCAGGTTCCAGAAGACCTGGTTGAGGGAATGGGAGGCAATGTCGCCCAGCGCCCCGGTACCGAACTCCCACCAGCCCCGCCAGACGAAGGGGTGATAGACCTGGGACTTGCGCTGCGCCTCGGGCAGGGAGTAGACGGGGTGTTTGTCCGGCCAGCGGGCCCGGAAGTGGCGCAGCGGCGCCGGGCCCAGCCACAGGTCCCAATCGAGCGTATCCGGCACCGGATCGCTGCCCTCGGGCCGGCCGAATCCCTGAGGCCAGATGGGTCGGTCGGTCCACACGTGCACTTCGCGGACGTCCCCCAGGACATCCGACTCGAGCAACGCCTTGACCTGGGTCTGGGCCAGGCCGGTGCAGGTGTCGGTGCCGATCTGGGTGACGGTCTTCGTCTCGGCGGCGACCTGGGCCATGAGGCGGGCCTCGTGGATGGTCTGCGTCAGGGGCTTCTGGCAGAAGCAGTGTACGCCCTGCCGCATGGCCGTGATGCTGAGGAACGCGTGCGTGTGGTCCGGCGTGGCCACCACGATGCCGTCCAGTTTCTCCTTTTCGAGCATGAGGCGGAAGTCCTGGTAGCGCCGTGCCTGCGGGTAGTCCCTGCCCCAGTGGTCCAGGCGTCTCCGGTCCACGTCGCACAGGACCGCGACGTTCTCTCCGAACTCGGTCAGCTTGCGGGCGTTGTGCGCCCCGATGCCGGCGCCGATCACCCCGACATTCACCTTCTCGTTGGCGGCGTAGGAACGCCGGACGCAGGCGGGAAGGACCGTCAGACCTCCCACGGCTCCAGCCACCGCCTTCAGGTAACCACGCCTGTTCATCTCTGCCATGGTCCGTGTCCTCGCGGCCAGAATGTGTCCCGGGATCGTGCCCTCGGCGTCCTGCCGGCGGTCGATCAAGGCAGCGCAAGGTAACGCCGCCCGGCCGGCTTGGCCACCCGGGCCGTGACCGGTGCTGCCGCAAGGGGCGAAACCGGCGCTATGTTGTTTCGCGCGGCGGCGCCCCATGGCCCCGCGGCGGCGCGTCCGCCACTCGTTCCTGGACGGCCTTTGTGTCCCGTTGCCGTGATGTCGTCCGTGGCGTTGCTGCTTTTCGGGTGTCGGCGTCCGGGTGGACGCGGTTCGGAAGCGTCGTGTGGGTTCGCGCGCCCGACCCGGGCCGACCGGGCCCGCATGGTTGGAGAGGAGATCACTCTATGGAGATCGGGGTCGTCAACGGCCTGCGTCCGGACCGTCCGGGCGGGGTTTTCGCGCGGGTGCAGCAGTTTGGTCTGAAGACGTGTCAGCTGACCAGTTGGAACCCGGCCCTGTGGACCGAGGAGGTCGCGGCCCAGGTGGTCGCGGACGCCCGGGCCGGCGGTGTCCGGCCCTGCGCCTTCTGGAGCGGGTATTCGGGCCCCGCCCGGTGGAACTTCACGGAGGGTCCCGTCACCCTTGGGCTCGTGCCCCCGGAGTACCGGGCGCAGCGTGTGGCGGACCTGAAGCGCGGTGCGGATTTTGCCGCCCGCATCGGAGTCCCGGCCATCATCACGCATTGCGGCTTCATCCCGGAGAACATGACCGACCCGAACTACCGCGAGGTGGTGGACGCCATCGCCGAGGTCGCCGGACACTGCGCTTCCCTCGGGATCGAGTTCTGGTTCGAAACCGGACAGGAGACCCCCGTCGTGCTGCTGCGCGTGATCGAGGATGCGGGGACGGGGAACTTCGGCATCAACCTCGATCCGGCGAACCTCCTGATGTATGGCAAGGGCAACCCGCTGGATGCCCTCGAAGTGTTCGGCACCTACGTCCGCAACCTTCACGTCAAGGACGGCCTCTGTCCGACCAACGGCCGCGAGCTGGGGCGCGAGGTACAGGTCGGTACCGGCCGCGTGGGCTTCCCGCGGTTGCTGGCCCGCCTCAAGTCTCTCGGTTTCGACGGCGAGTTGATCATCGAGCGGGAGATCCGGGAAGGGGAGGAGCAGAACCGGGACATCCGGCAGACCATCGCCAACCTGGAGACCTGGTGGCGCGGCGAAGGCTAAGTACTCGCGGACGGAAATACGGTGACGTTGGCCGAGGCGGATTTGGATGCCGGGGACCACCGGGGGCAAGGCGGGCATACCCA
>JAFGRS010000137.1 GCA_016935045.1 Lentisphaeria bacterium
ACAATCTCTCCAAGGACCGTGCGGCCAAGCTCTGGGAGATCTCCACAGGGAAGCTCGTTCGCAAGTTCGAGGGACACACGGTTGGGCTGAACGCCTGCTCGTTCAGCCCCGACGGCAGATTGTTGGCCACGGCGAGCAGCGACGATACGGTCCGCGTCTGGGAGGTGTCTTCAGGTCGATGCCTACGAACGTACCGTGAGCACGACGGGTATGTCGTGTGTGCGCGAATCTCGCCGGACGGTAGGTACGTGGCCTCTGCCGGCGGTGACGGCGTGATTCGTCTTTGGGACATCGCCTCCGGGGAAACCGTCCGGACCATGACCGGTCACGAGGAGGTCATTCAGGGTCTGGAGTTCAGTCCTGACGGGCGGTACCTGGCTTCGGCCAGCCGGGACAAGACTGTTCGGCTCTGGGAGGTTGCCACGGGAAAGTGCCCCTTCGTGGGCCGGGAGCACGTCAAGGCGGCCGGCTCGCTGGCCTTCAGCGCCGACGGGAAAACGCTCGTCTCCGGCGGCTGGGACGGGCTCCTGTGCATTCGTTCGGTCCCCTCCGGGGAAGTGGTCGCGTCGGCCATGGTGCTCGACGAAGAGCGTATCGTCGTGTTCACCCCGTCCGGCGAGTACACGGGCCCAGCCGGCGTGGAGCAGTTTGTGTCGGTGGAACGGGACAACCGTTTGCTGACGGCCAGGGAGATCGATGCGTCACTACATAGAGACCGGGACGTAGTCGCCGCTCTCTCGCAGATCCGTCCTTCGCAGTCCACCGCCGTGCACCGAACGCCCGAAAAGCGACAGCGGGAGGCGGACTCGCCTCCGGAAGAGCCGTCGAGTCTGTCGGCTCGAGACATCAAACCTCTTTTCGGGACCTGGGTCCATCCTTTCGGGCTGAGGGTGCCCGAATTGTGGGCCAAGGAGGTCTGGAACGAAGACGGAACCGGGGCGATCTATGACGCCGTGGACCACACGGTGCCCATGGATCGATTCACCTTCGAGGTCAAGAAGAAGCACCCCGACCAGCCGATCTACCACGTGGTGATCCGTTACAATCCCGGTCTCGCGTTCTATGTGTCGATCCGAACCAGCCCGGATGGGAGGTACAAGGAATCGGAGTGCTACGGCCCCAACGTACCGCACTTCCCGGCGTCGTTCAATCCCGGCCAGGAGACCTACTCAGTTCTATACCGCCAGCCCGCCGCGGCTCCCTCGAACGAACCGCTGGTGGGAACCTGGGTCGATCCGCGGGGAGCGTTTAGCCGAGGTATGCTGGGCAAGATAGTGTTCAGGAAAGACAATTCGGGGACGATTTTTGATTTGGTGACGGATCTAGTCCCTGCAGATGTTTTCAAGTACGAGGTGGTCTGGAAGGATCCCCGCTCCCCCAGCTATCTGGTGATCGTCACCTACCGTCCCGACAATTTCTGGTACCTCTTCGTGAAGCTTGGCAAGCAGGGAAGACTTCTGGAGACGGACAGCTTCGGCCAGTGCCGGATGATGTATCCGCCGGGAATCAACCAACGCAGTCGCTTCTGGTTCTCCGGGGAGAAGCAATAGGGTAGGCAGCGACTCCCCGGCGGGCCTGTTGTCCCCCTTGTGCTGCGACCCCCAATGGCATCACCCGGGCCCTCCACACCCCGCTGCCCGTGGTGCCGAAGTAGAGGTGCTCCCCGGCGGCGTCGAGCACCAGGTTGGTGGCCACGTTGTTGGCCGCCCCTGCCTGCAGGTTGACCAGTCCCTCGTTGATCCGGGTCCAGCTCTCGCCGGCATCCCGCCTCATCCACACGCCGTCAAAGGAGGAGCTGACGTAGAGGGTGCGCGCGTCGCGAGGATGGAGGATCAGGCTGTAGTATTCCAGGTCCCGGGGCAGACCGTTCATGATCTCGGACCAGCTCTCCCCGCCCTCGGGATCGGCGGTCTGGGCCCAGCGGATTTCTTCGGGCTGGAGGAGACCTGGCGTGCGAACATCTGTCAAGTGCTTCCTGCCGGGCTTGTCGGCGAGCCGCTCCCTCGGTCGCCAGATCCCGGCACAGCCGACCAGGACGGTGGCTGACACTCCAGCCGCCAGGACCGCGGCGGCAGCGCTGCAGCGGAAAGCGGTTCGTCTCACGGCATGCCTCCCGCTGGGTTTGCGGAGTGTTCTACTCCAGGGAACCGCGAATGGGTGAGTCGCCAACACCACGAAGACCGTACTACCGGAGCCGGAGGGCTGAGCGCCCCGGAGAACAGCCGCGCCCGATGCGGCAGGGAGCGCGGCCCGCTGCGGGCCCTGTCAGCCCACCGCGCCGATGCGGCGGAAGGTGCCCCCGACCCGGTGGATGTCCGGGTCCTCGAGGGGGTGCTTGACCCCGTACACTGCGTCGTGCTGCGTGAAGGCCATGTCTTTGGCCAGCTTGTGGGCTTCCAGCTCGACGTCGGCTTGGGTCATCCCCATCAGGTTCGAATCGATCTTGATCTGGACGTGGAAGGGGCAGCCGGGATGTCGGCAGCGGACGGAATACACGCCCTTGACCAGTTTGTACGCCATGATC
>JAFGRS010000840.1 GCA_016935045.1 Lentisphaeria bacterium
AAAACGGTCCGATGCGTGGGGTGCCGTCGGGTCTGTTTTCCGGCCATTTCCTGCCGCCGGGTGTCCGGAAAACGGTTGCCTCCCGGTGCCATGGCGTGCCGGCGGGTGCACCTCCGCGGCGTCGTCCCTCGGTGACATGTTCGGGCCCCGGGGGGGGCCGTCCGGGCCCCCGAGGCGCACCACGGGGACGCCAAACGGTTTCCCGGGGAGGCACTGTTCCCGGGTAACGCCTCAGTCCAACCCGGGAATGGATCGAGAAGCGGCTCAGCACGAGCCCTTCGGGACTTCACGGGCATTGTGTCCCCGGTGCCGGGTTTCTGGCGGAAGATCGCACGGCGGGCTATCGTGTCGCCGTCCGCGGACGCCCGGGCCCTCCGCGAAGGAGTTTCATGATGCGTACCGGTCTGTCGTTGTTGCCTACGGTTGCCCCCTGTGCCCTGATGGCCCTGGTTGCCGTGGCGGCGCCGTTGCCGCCGCGCACGCTGGTCGACGTGGCCGATGAGGCGAACCTGGAGCGCTACGTGCTCACCGATGCGGCCGCCAAGGCGGTAACGACCGCGGAGGGCCCCGTCCTGGAGGTCTCCTTCGGCCACGCCGCTCCCTGGCCGAACCTGAAGTTCACGCCGGATCGTCTGGGGTTCCCCACGGACTGGTCCGGCAGCGGTTTTCTGGCGGTTACGGTCAGCAACCCCGGCGATGTCCCGGTGAAGGTCAACATCCGGGTCGACTCGGAGGCGGTCGCGGATCGCGGGCGGCAGGGGGGTGTCGAGGTGGCGCCGGGCGGGACGGCGCGTCTGCTGCTCGCGGTCGGCGGGCCTCCGGCCATCGTCGGCATGCGCGGGCAGCCTCCGCCGGTGTATGCTGTCGAGGCCCACGACCTCCTGATGCAGCACAGTGGGGTTCCCCTTGATGTGTCCCGCATCCGGGAGTTTCAGATCTTCCTGGGCCGGCCGGAGCGTGACCACACCATCCTGGTGCGCCGTGTGGTTCTGCTGCCGGTTCCCGAGACGTCATCCAGGGCGTTTGTGGACGCCTTCGGGCAGTACAACGGGGCGGACTGGCCGGGGAAACTGCACCGCATCGAGGAGCTGCCGGCAAGGCTCGCGGCCGAAGAACGGGACCTGGCTGCGCACCCCTCACTGCCCGGTCGCGATGCCTACGGCGGCTGGGCGGAAGGGCCGCGCCTGGAAGCGACGGGACGTTTCCGGGTGGCCAAGGTCGCCGGTGCCTGGTGGTTCGTCGACCCCGATGGATCCCTCTTCTGGTCCAGCGGCATCACCTGCGTGCGGCCCAATGGCGAAACCCTCGTGGCCGGCCGGGAGGCCCTCTTCGAGTGGCTGCCGCCCGAAGGCGATCCCCTCGCCCGATTCTACTCCGGAGAGGGCAAAGGCCGCCGCTTCGACTTCGGCGAAGCCAATGCCTTCCGGAAGTACGGCGAGGCGTTCGGTGCACGGTTCTACGACATGGCCACACGGCGCTTCCGCTCCTGGGGCGTCACCACCCTCGGCTGCTGGAGCGACCCGGCCGGCTGGCGTCTGCGACGCGTTCCCTATACCATTCCCATCCACGTCTCCGGGGTCCCCATGTTCGTCGCCAGCAGCCACATGAAGGCAGGACTCGAAAAGAAGCGTTGGTTCCCCGATCCCTTCGACCCGCAGTTCGCGGCGGCGCTGGACCGTCTCCTGGCGGCGCAGGCCGAGTTTCGTGACGACCCCTGGCTGCTGGGCGTCTTCATTCACAACGAGCTGCCGTGGACGCTGTACTCGCCTTGGACGGGCGACACGCGTCCCCCCATCGGGGTCGCGGTCCTGTGCCTGGAGAAGAACGACGCAACCTTCGCGGCCAAGCGGGTTCTGCTCGAGGATCTGCGCCGGCACTACCCCACGGCGGCGGACCTGAACCGGGCCTGGGGTACGGAGTTCCCGGGCTGGGAGACTCTCGAAGCCCCCTTCGAACTGAGCGAGGGCCGGCGCGCCAAGGCCCTCCCGGACCTGACCCGTCTCGATACCCTGATGGCGGAGCAGTACTTCCGCGTCTGCCGCGAGGCGATGAACCGACACCTGCCGGGGGTGCTGTATCTCGGCTGCCGTTTCAGCACCTATGACCGGCACATCGTCGAGGCGGCGAAACGGCACTGCGACGTGGTTTCCTTCAACATCTACGCGGAGCGTCCCTCCGAACGGACCGCGGACGAGTTGGCCATGGAACTGGACTTCCCCGTCGTCATCGGCGAGTTCCATTTCGGAGCCCTGGATCGGGGCATGTTCGATCCCGGCCTGCGCCGGGCCCGGGACCAAGCCGAACGGGCCGCCAAGTACGCCGCCTACATCCGCGAAGCCGCGGCGGCCCCGTGGTGTGTCGGCGCGCATTGGTTCCAGTACCTCGACCAGCCCCTCACGGGACGCGCGGATGGCGAGAACTACAACATCGGTTTCGTGACCGTCAGCGACGATCCCTACCCCGAAATGAGGGCCGCGGCGCGGGATGTGCACAGGGAGATCTACCCGCGGCGATTCGGACAGGAAACCCTCCCGGGCGGGTCAAGGACCGCAGCGGAGGGGAAGGAAGGCGCCAGGTGATGCCTTCGCGAACCCCCGGGATGGCTCCCGGGGACCCGGCCATGCAGCCGGGCAGGTGTTCCGCCTCGAATCCCCGGCAGGCACAGCGTGGCGGAGGGCGACGCGCCCCGGAGCCGTTCCCTGCCCTCGGCCGCGAATGCGCGAACTTCGGGAGATTGCCTCCGGCGGCCGGGGGACCAGTATGGCCCCCCGAACCCCCCGTCCCAGCGGACCGGACGCACGACGCACAACGCGGGGACGCGGACGCGCCGTACCGTCCGGCCCGGGGTTCCCGATCGCTTCGCGATGGTGAGGGGCCTGCCCGTGCGCGAGCCCGGCTGGGTCCCCGCAGTTCCCCTGGAGGGCGAGGCCCCGCGGAGCCGAGAGTGCCCGCGAGGCCGCGGACGCTCCATCCCCTGGAGGGCGAGGCTCCGCCGAGCCGAGAGTGCCCGCGAGGCCGCGGCCGCTCCATCCCCTGGAGGGCGAGGCCGTCTCGACGCGGGGATGCGCCCGCACACCCCTTGCCGGAGGCCCTGAGCCGGGTCGAAGGGCTCCCGCTGAGACATTACGGGACGGGTCGTGCGCCTACGGCTTCCGCCGCTGCCGTACCAGGCGCCTGGGGCGTCTGCATGGCTTTCCAGGCGGCCATGGATTCGGCGAGGTGCCGGCGCGGCTCCTGCCGGATCTGGAAGCACTGCAGTCCGACGGGGCCCCGGTAGCCGATGGCATCGAGGGCGCGCAGGAGGGCGCGTTGGTCGAAGGAGCCCTGCCCGAGGGGTTGGATCAGCCGGTTCCACGCCATGGCGCGGGTGTCTCCCGAGTCTGCGCCGTTGATCTGCACCAGGCGGAGGTAGGGTGCCGCTTCCCGGAGCACGGCTTCGAGGTTCTCTTCGACGTCGAGTTTGAGGAAGTGGCAGAGCAGGAAGGAGACTCCCAGGTTGGGATGGTCCGCGGCCCGGACGAGGCGGACGGCGTCCTGCACCGTCTGGGCGTAGAACCCGGTGTGTGGGTAGAGGGCCACCGGGAGGCCCGCTGCCGCGGCCTTCTCCGCGACTTCGCGCAGCATGGCGACGGCAGTTTCGTCCGTCGCATCCGGGGCGCGCTGTAGTCCGTACCAGACGATGGTGCCGCGGCCGCGGAGGGTCTCGAACTCCCTTGCCAGGCCGGGGTCCACCGCCGGCTTGCCCGCTTCGACGCGGCGGACCACATAGAGGCTGAACATCTTCAGTCCCTGCGCATCGAGGGCCTGCAGCATCTCCGGCGTGCGGCCGGGCCGCCAGCCGATGCCGGCATACCCCAGCTCCGCGAGCAGCTCCGCCTTCTCCTCCAGGGAGGCGATGGGGCCGAGACCGTTGTCCATGGCGAAGAAGGGGCGGGCCGGTTCCTCCCCGAAGGCCACGACAGCCAGAAGCCCCAAAGCCGCCAGCGGCCGTACCGACAGACGCCCGAATCCGGGCACAGACGCTCGACGTGGTCTGTCCATGGCGACCGTTCTCTCCCCGCCGGCCGGGTCCGTGGCACAACCCGTCATTCCCAGGGCCACACCACACCCCAGGCAGCGCACGAACTCGCGGCGTTCCATCGTCGTCTCCCCGGCTCCTGTCACCGACCCCGAACCGCATTCCGCCGGAGCGGACCCGCGCAGGAACGCCGCTCCGATCCGGGCAGGAGACACCCGGCGGGCAATCCCGGCAGGAGGTCTGCAGCGCCCGATGGGAAAAATAGCCGCAATCCCGGCCGGCTGCAAAGCAGCGCGTCGGAGAGGGCCTCGCGGGCCCGGGTTTGAGGATGCAGATTACCCCGAGACCATTGGCATGCCGTTCGGCGCCGTTCCGCGACAGGGACCGAGGATGGTGCCGGTGGCCCCATGGGATGCTGCGCTCGGGCATCCCGTTCCGGGGCACGGACGTCGTGGACAGCCAGGAGGAAACGGACAACATGGGCAAGCTCGCGAAGCTCGAGGGGAATGTCAGTCGGCGTCGGGTCCTGTGCGGCATGGCGGGGTCGGCGGCGGCGCTGGCTGTACCGACGATCCTTCCGTTCCGGGTCCTGGGTGAGGAAGCGCCCTCGAAGCGCCTTGCCATCGGCATGATCGGCATGGGCCGGCAGGCATTCCACTCGAACCTGCCGGCATTTCTGCACTCCCGGGAAGCGCGGGTGGTGGCGGTCTGCGACGCGGACCGTTGGCGGCTGGACAACGCGAAACGGAAGGTGGACGAGTTCTACAAGAATACGGACTGCCGGGCCTACACGGACTGGCGCGAACTGCTGGCCCGGGACGACATCGACGCGATCATGAACTCGAC
>JAFGRS010000841.1 GCA_016935045.1 Lentisphaeria bacterium
ACTCGCGCAGCGGCCGGATGCAGTCGATCTCCTGCCAGACGAGGTGGGAGGGGTCGTAGTTGAGGCCGAAGCTCGGGCTGGGTATGTCCGCGAACATGCGCCGCCAGATGGCGGGAGAGTAGGCCAGGTTGTTGCCTCCGGGCCACTCGTCCCCGGTGTACAGCATGGGGCAGTTTTCGATACCGATGCGGACGCCCTGTGCCTCGGCGCAGCGGACCAGGGGGCGCCAGACGTCGAGGAAGCGGGGCCAGTTGGCGTCGACGGTCCTGTCCTTGTCCCGTCCCACGAAGGTATTCATGCGGCCGACGCCGAGCAGGGCCGCGGCATGGATGACCTTGCGGATGTGGGCGATGTAGACCGCTGCGGCGTCGGGGTCGGGGGTGAGGGGGTTGGGGTAGTAGCCGAGGGCGCTGACGGTGATGCCGCGGTCCGCCAGCAGGCGCCGGATAGGCTCCGCGTCGTCCGGGCCGAAATCGCTGGCGTCGACATGGGTGATGCCGGCGTAGCGTCTTTCCGCCTTGCCCCGGGGCCAGCACATCAGCTCGACACAGGCGAAGCCTTCCGCCGCGGCGAAGTCCACCACGTCCTCCAGGCAGAGATCGGCCAGGATGGCACTGACGAATCCGAGTTGCATGGTTCCAATCCTCCCGCGTGTGTCAGGACACGTTCAGCCAACGCTCTTCGTGCCAGCTCTGTCGGATGGCTTCGCAGAGCTGAATCTCGCGATGGCCTTCCGCGAAGGTCGGGAAGGGGGGCGCGGCATGGAAGTTGCCCGCCTCGAGGTAGGCGTAGTAGTCCCGGAAGAGGCCCTTGAAGGCATCGGGATAGCCCTCGGCGTGGCCGGCGGGGTAGCTGGACAGGGAGGCGGCGCGGTCCCCCATCATGCCGGGGTTGCGCATGAACGCCTGATTGGGTTCGTCCCGGGAGCCGATCCAGAGGACCTCGGGCTGCTCGGAGTTCCACTGCAGGGTGCGCTCCGAACCGATGATCTCGAACCAGACCTGGTTCTTGCGCCCGGGCGTGACCTGGGAGACCCACAGATTGCCCTGGGCTCCGCCGCGGAAGCGCAGCAGGACCGAGCCGCAGTCATCCGTCGTGATGGGCACCGGTTCGGTTTCGACGCCGCCGTGTTCCCGGGTGAACGTCTGCACCTCCCCTTTGGGGCGGTAGCGGGTGGTGTTCACGGTGCGCAGGTCGGCCATGACGGCGGCGACCTCGAGCCCGGTGATGGAGAGCATCAGGTCCAGCCAATGGGTGCCGACATCGGCAACGGCGCGCAGTTCGCCGCCCTCCGCGGCAAGGACGCGCCAGTTGAAGTCGGTGGGTTTGAGCAGCCAGTCCTGCTGGTAGCTGCCGCGCACGGCCCGGATCTCCCCCAGGACGCCGCCGCGGACCATCTCCCTGGCATGAAGGCACAGCGGGTAGTAACGGATGTTGTAGCAGACCCCGGCTGCCTGGCGGGGATGTTCCCGGGCGATCCGGACCAGGTCCCCGGATTCCGCGGCCGTCATGGCCAGGGGTTTGTCGCACAGCACGTGTTTGCCCGCGCGGAGGGTCGCGGCGGACATGGGGTAGTGCAGGCAGTTGGGCGTGGCGATGTGGACCGCGTGCACCGACGGATCTGCGAGGAGGGCCTCCAGGTCGGCCCAGGGGGCAGGCAGACCGAGTGCCTGACCGGCCCTCTCCGATTCCCGGCGGTCACAGCCGAGAATCCCAGCCACCTCCACCGGCACGCGGCGCAGCGCTTCGACGTGCACCGGACCGATGAAACCCGCACCCACCACCGCAACCCGCATACGGCGCATCGTCCTGTCCTCCTCAGCGAACCCCGAGAGGGAGACCCCGTCCCCGTTGGGCTTCGATCCGATCCGGACGCTGTGCTTCTTGCCCCGGAATGGACCCGAGCAGCACTCCCGCCGCCGGGCCAGCCGACCGGATCGGCCCCAGGCGGTTGCGGAACGCATAGGCGTCGGCGCGGTACAGCGTGCGCTCGAACCAGAGGGGTTCCCCCGAGGCCAGATGACCGGTCGCCACAACCAGAAGCGCCGGACTGCCCCGGGACACCCCCAAAACCCCAGCGTCGTCCTCGTCCAGACACACCGCCCGGATCACCTCGTCGGCACCCGCCACCGACAGACCCCGCTCCTCCGTCAGCCAGGAGTACAGCGAACCATCCAGGGCGTCCCGGGTCAGCCCCGCACAGAACCCGCCCGCCAGCAGGCGGCGCTCGTAAATCACCGGGACCCCGTCGGCCAAACGCACCCGCTCGATCCGGTATGCCCCCGCCCCGGACCCCGCGCCCAATAGCGACGCCTCGGACTCCGCCAGGTCCGCACACCCTACCCGCTCGAAGACCAGGACCCGGGTGCTCGGGACCTTGCCCGCGGCACGAGCCTTGTCCGTGAAGCTGACCAGGGAACCCAGATCGTAGTCCAGCACCGGGGCCCGCACAAACGTGCCGATGCCCTTGCGGAACTCCAGAATCCCCTCCGCCACCAGACCCGAAAGCGACTTGTTCGCCGTGGCCCGACTCACCCCGAAACGCGCGCTCACCTCCCGCTCCGTGGCAAACTTGTCCCCCAATCCAAACTCCCCGGAACGAATGAGATCGCGCAGAATCCCGTGCAATTGCTGGTACATGGGAGCACGCACCAGGCGCCGTCCCCTGCCGCTCATGGCCCGTGTTCCTCCACTGTGGTCCGCCGCGGGACAGATGGTGGCTTAGCCACGGGATTGTATACGCGGTTCGGGGCCAATGCAAGCGGCATGGCCGTGGGACCAGGGCGGTGTCAAGATCCCAACGCCGCCGCCGGGCTTGTCCCGGTGGAGCGTCGATCGGAGGGCGGGGAGGGGGGGCGTTCGCGCTTCCTCACCCCGAATCGGCGCTCCACTGCCGCAAGGGCAGTGGCGGCGGGAAGCGCTTCGCCGGATCTTGAAACCGTCCTGCCGTGGGACGACAATTCCTCAGTCCCGTGGGGAGGGGGTGTGATGAACCGGCGGAGAGCGCCGTCGCAGACCCCGAGCCTGTCGAACGGGTGTCGGCGCCGCGACGGTCACTCGGGACGGCCCTCCCACGGGCCTGCCGGTGCCTGGCCGGCGCGGAACGGCCTTGCGTTCCGCCTGGACAGAGGACCCGGAAATGGCCTCGGGGGGAGTTCCGGGCCCGGTTGCCCGGGCGTCGCGCAGCCATTACAGTATGTTCTGTCGGGACGGGAAGCCGGTGGAGTGCCCCCGCGGGGCCGCTTCCCGCCGGGTCTGGTTCGGACTGGTTTTGAGGAGCAGAACGGGCATGAAGGACTCCCTGCGCACGGTCCTCTACCCCGGAACCTTCGATCCCGTGACGAACGGTCATGTGGACGTGGTTCGCCGGGCGGTCCGTCTGTTCGACCGTGTGATCGTGGCGGTTGGCTCCAACACGGCCAAGGCGCCGGTCTTCACGGTAGCGGAACGGATGGCGCATCTGCGCCTGGTATGTCGGGACCTGCCCGGGGTATCGGTGGCGTCCTTCGGCGGGCTGTTGACCGACGCGCTGCACGATTTCGGTGCGGTTGCGGTCATCCGGGGGTTGCGGGCCGTGTCCGACTTCGAGTATGAATTCCAGATGGCGCTGATGAACCGGGAGTTGGCGGCGGAGTGCGAGACGGTGTTCCTGATGCCGAGTCCCGGGTTCTCCTTCGTGAGTTCCACGATGATCCGCGAGATCGGGCGCCTGGGAGGCGACATCGGCGCCTTCGTGCCGCCCGAGATCTGTCCCCAGGTCCGGGAGCGCTTCGCGGGAGCGGGGTCATGAGGGCAACCGGTCCACTGTCCTTCCATATCGTCGATCTGCCGTCGGCCGGGGTGACGGTCCGTGGCGAAATCACCTTCGCTCAGCTGGAGATCCCGCCGGACGGCCTGTTCAGCTTCCCCCACCCGGTCCACTACGAGCTGCACGTGACGCCGGTCCAGGACGGCGTGCTGGTCCGAGGCGCCCTGCGCAGCGCCGTGGTGCGCCTCTGCGACCGCTGCCTGGATCCCTGCGAGCGGCCGTTGGCAGTGACGGACGTCTGTTACCACCTCGAACACGTCGACGGGAAGGTCATCCACTTGACCGAAGGCGTGCGCGAAGACATATTATTGGTTTTGCCGTCGGCGTGCCTCTGCCGGGAGGACTGCCGCGGCCTGTGTCCGACCTGCGGCGAGAACCGCAACCGGACCCGTTGCACGTGCGAGCAGGCCGAGGTGGACGCGTCTCCCTGGGGTGGTCTGGACAGCTGGAGGCCGCCGCTGGACGGTTGAGCCGCGGGTGTGTGTGTGGATTGCGGGCCTGGTAAGGCGGCAGGGCTGCTGCCGGGTGCTGGGCCCGCGGGCCGGGAGTCCGTTGGAACATGGCAGTTCAACAGAACAAAGTCAGCAAGAAGAAGATCCGTCAGCGCAAGGCGGCGAACCGCTACGGGGGGCTGCAGCCGGGGGTTTGCTCCATGTGCGGCGAACCGGTGATGCCTCATCGCGTGTGCGCGAAATGCGGTCACTACAGGGGCAGGCAGGTGGTCTCGGTCAACACGGACTGATTCTGTATGTCAACCATTGCCATTGACGCGATGGGTGGGGATTATGCTCCGCGTGCGATTGTCGAGGGTGTAGGGCAATGGCTGACTTCCGGCACTCAGGATGTGCGCCTGCTGTTGGTGGGTGACGAGACGCAGGTTGGCGAGGAATTGAGGCGCGTCGGTGTGCGGGACGACCCTCGGGTATCGGTGGTTCATGCTCCCGAGGTGGTGCGGATGGAGGATTCGCCGGCCACGGCCATCCGCACCAAGCGCAAGAGCAGCATCAACGTTGCCGTGGACCTGGTGAAGAGCGGTTCGGCGCAGGCGGTGTTCAGCGCCGGCAACACGGGGGCCATGGTGGCTTCGACGGTGCTGAAGCTGCGGGCACTCCCGGGGGTGGAGCGTCCCGGCATTGCCACGGTGTTCCCTTCCCCGCATGGCCGTTTCCTGCTGCTGGACGCCGGGTCGACGGTGGACTGCAAGCCGGTGCACCTGGTGCAGTACGCCGTCATGGGTGACGTGTACGCCCGGCACATCCTGGGGTACGCCGACCCGCGCGTGGGTCTGCTGAATGTGGGGGACGAGGGGGTGAAGGGCAACGACCTGGTGAAGGAGACGTACAAGCGTCTGAGCCAGGTCCCGGGGATCAACTTCATCGGCAACGTCGAGGGTCATGATCTGTTCGGGGGCGAGGTGGACGTGGTGGTCTGCGACGGCTTTGTCGGCAACGTGGTTCTGAAGACCTGCGAGAGCCTTGCCGGCGCGCTCTCGAAGATCCTGCGCGAGAACCTGAGCAAGAACTGGTTCCGCAAGGCAGGGTATGTGCTGAGCAGGGGAGCCTACACGGAGCTTCGCCAGGTCTGTGACCACGCGGAGTTCGGCGGGGCGCCTCTGCTGGGGATCAACGGCATCTGCATCATCGGCCATGGATCCTCGTCCCCGAAGGCGGTACGCAACGGCATCCGGGTGGCGGGGGAATTCGTGCAGCACCAGGTCAACCGGCACATTGTCGAGCGGATCAAGGCCCTGGGCGTGGAAAACGGGGCCAACCGGAACGGGGCCTGAGTCCCGCCTGCGTTTCGGCGGCTGTGGCGTGAAGCGATGCGGCTCGGGAGCGATGGGATGCGGCGTACGGGGTACATGTTTGCGGGCCAGGGCGCCCAGTCGGTGGGCATGGGGCGGGACCTGTACGAGAACAGCCCGGCCGCGCGGGCCGTCATCGACCGGGCCGATGCGGTCCTGGGCCGTTCCCTTTCGGCGCTCTGCTTCGAGGGCCCGGCGGAGGACCTCACCGCCAGTGTGAACTGCCAGCCGGCCATCTATACGGTTTCCGTGGCCTGTGCCGCGGCCCTGCAGGAACGTTTCCAGGGGAAGCCCGTCGTCTGCGGCGGTCTGAGCCTGGGCGAATTCGCGGCCCTGACCTGCGCGGGAGGGATCGCCTTCGAGGCAGGACTCCGCCTGGTCGCGGCACGGGGGAAGTGCATGGATGAAGCCTGTCGTGCCGCCGACGGGGCCATGGCCGCGGTGATCGGGGCGGACCCGGCCGTGGTGACCCGGGTGTGCGCGGCGCACGCTGTCGACGTGGCCAACTACAACTGCCCCGGCCAGCTGGTGATCAGCGGGGACCGGCGTCAGCTCGGTCAGGCCGTGACCGCTCTGGCCGCGGCAGGAGTGAACCGGGTGATCCTGCTGGATGTAGCCGGGGCGTACCATTCCCGGCTCATGGCCCCCGCCGCCGACCGCTTTGCCCCCCTGGTGGATGCGGCCCCGATCACGGCGCCAATCTGTCCCCTGGCCCAGAATGCGGTTGGGGACGTGGTCACGGAGGTGGGCGCCATCCGCGCGAACCTGAAGGCGCAGGTGACCGGGAGTGTTCTCTGGGAGGCCTGTGTGGGGGCCATGCTTCGCCAGGGCACGGAAGTGCTGGTGGAGCTGGGTCCGGGGAAGGTATTGGCGGGATTCATGAGACGGATTGACCGGGCCTTTCCGGTTTGCAGCGTAGGGTGCATGGCGGACCTCGATGCCGCCGGGGCCCTGTTGGGGGCGAGTTGAGGGGACGCGTTCCCCGGCGGTATGGGCGGATTCAGGCAGACGGAGGAGTGATCATGGGTATCGAGGGACGCGTCGCCGTGGTGAC
>JAFGRS010000842.1 GCA_016935045.1 Lentisphaeria bacterium
ACCGCCCGCACCACCGCCCGCACCACCGCCCGGACCACCGGGACCGCCGCCGGCACCACCGCCCGGCCCACCGCCGCGTCCGCGCCGGGGGAGTTCCACGGCATCGACGGCCGCCTTCTGTTCTTCGGTGAGGATTCCCTGGAGGGCGGTCAGATGAGCCTCCGCGGCTTCGACCGTCATGGTATCGCCTTCCGCGAGGGTTTTCAGCAGAGGCACCAGGCGAGCCGCCTGGTCGGCGGGGAAGGCTGCTTCGTTCTGTTCCCGGAGCGCGGCCATCTTGCGGACGAATCGGCCCAGGTCGCGACGTGGATTCGGCTCGCCCATGCCGGGTCCGCCCATGCCGGGCCCACCGCCCATGCCGGGTCTGCCCGTCCCGGGTTCGGCAGCCATCATGGCGGCATCCGCTTCCGCGTCCTCGACGGCGGCCCGGGGCGAACGCATGGTGATGCTCCAGAGGATGATCCCGGCGGCAACAACGGCCACCCCCAGCACACCCAGGGCGACGGGTTTCGGGATGTCTCCCTTGAGCCAGGCCCTGCCCCGCATGGCGTAGAGGATCACGATGGCCAGGACGCAGACGACGACAACGACGACAATTCCCGTACTCATGACTGCTTCCTCCTGCTTGCGGCGCCGGCGCGGCTCCCGGCGCCCGCGGCCGAATTCCGGGCCTCCTCCGCGGTGCCGGCGCGCGATCGCCGCCTTCAGGAGAGAATAGCTGCCCAAGCGGCGCGGCGCAATACGGCCTGGATGTCCGCGGCAATGCCTTGCTGAATACAGGAAGGACTTGGGAATCGGCTCAGCAGGAGCCCTTCGGCTCGGCTCAGGGCCTTGAGCATGGTGTCGAAGGCCCCCATCCCTGCGGCTATAGTAGACTCATTCCGTTCCGGGTGTCTATGCCCGTTGCCCCTGCCGCCGGCGGCCGGGCACAGCTGCCCGGGTACCGAGGTAGGCTGTCCATACCCGGTGGCAGACCGCACCGCGGGAGAGAATGCCATGGCGACAACGCAGGCCGGATTGTGCACTGGCGTGGCGATCCTGGTGACGGCCGTGGGTCTGATCGGGGCGGACCCCGCGGCCGAGGACGGGCTCGTGGGCCACTGGGCCTTCGACGAACGCGGGGCCGCCTACGCGGCGGATGGGTCCCCCAACGGGCTGGACGGTGACTTCCATGGCGCCGTCCAATGGGCCGTAGGACCATTCGGTACGGCCCTACACCTGGACGGCGGAGGTTCCCATGTCGCTGTCCCTGGGGCGGAGGCCCTGCTGGACGGCGCCGAGGCCCTGACCGTACAGGCATGGGTGCTGTGGGAGGGTGTGGGGCGCTATCCCAACATTGTCACCGGGGGCACCTGGAGTCCGGGCGGGTTCCTGGTCTTCGTGGCGGACAGCACCTGTTCGTTCCGCCTGGGGCGCCCCGGGCACCAGGCGGGACGCCCCGGGGACCGGTGGCAGGAAGTGGGAGTTCCCCTGCTCTCTTCGCTACAGACCGGCCGTTGGGTCCACCTCGCTGCCGTCTTCCAGCGTCCCGACATCGCGACGTACGTGGACGGGCAACCCGTCGGCAAAGCCACCTGGGACTATCCCCTCGGATTCGCCGGGGACCTCCTCATCGGGACCTGGACGGGCAAGCAGTCCCACCGCGGGCTGATCGACGATCTCCGCATCTACTCCCGCGCCCGCACCGCCGCCGAGATCGCCGCCGATGTCGCCGCCACCTCGCGGGGGCGTGACACCGCGGCCTACGATCTGGTGCCGCCGGATCTCGGCGCCGTCCCCCGCGCCCTGATCCTGGAGAACGACCTGGCGCGCCTCGAATTCGGCACGAACGGGCAGGTGTTGCGGCTGGTCGACCGCGGCAGCGGAAGGGACCTCCTCGCCGCTCCCGGGAGCGTCGCCTCGGTGCGCTCCGGCACCTCCCTGCGCCACGGGCGCAGGTGCGGCGTGACCGAAGAGGGGCGCCTGCTGGTGTCCTGCGCCGGCGGGGCCGGGCTCCTGCTGGATGTCCGCGCCGCGGGACCCTGGTTCGAGTTCCGCGTGGCTTCCGTCGAACCAACCGACGCCGAACAGGCCGTGCTCCTGCGCCTGCCGCCGGCCCCGGCCCGGGACCTCGGGCACATGGCCTGCCTGGCGGCCGACGACTCCCATGGGGTTTGCCTTCGGCCCCTCGACCTCCGCACCCGCGCTGCCTTTGCCGCCAGCCCCGTGACCATGAGTCTGGTAGCGGAACGCGCCCATGGGATCGTTGGCGCCCGTTTTGCGTTGGTGGCCGGTCCCGTCGAGGCGATGCGCCCGGCGCTGCAGCGCCTCACCCTGGCCTCGGGGGTCCCGGTGTCGCGCCTGGGGGGCGCCTTCAGCAGGGATGCCCCGGAGGTGCGGGGTTCCTACCTCTTCGCGACCGTTTCCGAAGCCAATGTGGACACCTGGATCGCGACCGCCCTGCGCGGGGGGTTCACGCATCTCCACTACAGCGGTTGGTGGTCGTCCCTCGGGCATTACGAGCCGCGCCCGAACCTGTTCCCGGGGGGCCTGGACGGGATGGCGGCAACCGTGGCGCGGATCCACGAGGCAGGACTCAAGGCCGGGATGCATACCCTCACCGGCTGTATCTCCACCAACGATCCCTGGGTGACACCCAAACCCGACCCCCGCCTCGCGCCGGATGCCTCCTATACCCTCGCGGCCAATGTCCTGCCGGAAGATACCGTGCTGCCCGTGCGTGAAGCCCCCGGACGCCACGACGTCGTCTGGAGCTACTCCGGCAACGGCAACGTCCTGCGACTGGGCTCCGAACTCGTGCACTACCAGGCCCTCTCCCGGGACCCCCCCTATGCCTTCCTCGAATGCACCCGCGGGGCCTTCCGCAGCGAACCCCGGGCCCACGCCGCCGGCACCACGGTCGACCATCTCCGACAACGGTACCTGGCCTTCTATCCGGACGAAGGAAGCACCCTCGTGGGCGAGGTGGCGGACCGTATCGCCGGCGTCTACAACCGTTGCGGCATGGACCAGATCTACATGGACGGCGCGGAAGGAATGGGTACGGGACACGCCATCGCGGTCATGCGCCAGGCGATCTACGACCGCCTCGACCGACCCGCCCTGGTGGAGGCAAGCTGCCACGGAGAACACAACTGGTGGCATCACTCCCGGCTCGGGGCCTGGGACCACCCCAAGTGGGCCTTCCGGCAGTTCACGGACATGCACGTCGAAACCGCCGCCCGCTACCGTCGCGGGGATCTCCTCGAACCCCAGATGGGCTGGTGGGCCCTCATCGGCCCCAGCGCCATCAGCCGGGGCCAGTTCCCCGAGGAAGTCGAGTACTACATGGCCAAGTGCATGGCGCTGGATTCGGCCATGTCCATCCAGGGCGTGGATGTCTCGCGGCGCCCGCCCAACGCCCGCCAGGACGAGTACTTCACGCTCATCGGCAGGTACGAGCGCCTGCGTCGGGCACACTACTTCACGCCCGAGACCCTCGCATGGCTGGCTCGGCCCGGTCGCGATGCGCGGCTGGTGCAGCAGGCGGACGGTTCCTGGGCCTTCCGCCCCGTGCACTGGCATACCCGGCGCACCGCCCGCCCCGCGGACGACGGCAGCGGCTGGCAGGTGGACAACCCGCATGCCCCGCAAACTCCCTTCTGCCGCGTCGAGTGCCTCGATGGCGTCGCTGCCTTCGCCGATCCCCGGGCCGTTACGGTAGCCACGCCGCACCTGGCGGCCGAGGCAAGCACGCGGACAGCCGCCGGCGTGTCGCTGCAACTGGAGACGGCGCAGGAACCCCTCCCGGATGGCATCCGCAGCTGCCTGGTCATGAAAGCGTTGAACCGCTCGGAGCAGGCCCGGGGGGCATGGGCCGTCGCGGCCACCGCCTTCGTCCCCTACCGCGACCTGCGCCCCGGCGAGGCCCTCGGGTTCTGGGTCAGGGGCGACGGGGGCGGGGAAGTGCTCAATGTCCAGCTCGGGAACCCGCGCGAGCACACCCAGGCCTATGCCGAGCACTACGTCACCATCGACTTCAGCGGATGGCGGTACATCGAGATGCCGCTGCGGGAACGGGATGCCCATCGCTACCACGACTTCGCCTGGCCCTACTTCAGCCAGCACGGCATCTTCCGCAACCGCCTGCAGACCCAGGTCGTCAGCGAGGTGAACCTGTACCTGAACCACCTCCCCCCGGAACAGCCCGTCGAGGTGTATCTGGGCGAGATCCGCCTGCTGCCCCTCGAACCCGTGTCCATCGCCAACCCGCGACTGACCTTCAACGGCGAGGAACGGACACTGCCCGTGACCCTGCACAGCGGCCACTATCTCGAAATCGAGCCCGACGGCCAGGCCGTGCATCGGGATGCCCGGGGAGAAATCCTGCGCCGTCTCGAGAACCCCGTCGCCCTGCCGGCGCTCCGCCCCGGCGCGAATCGAGTCGCCTTCGACTGTGACCCCGTACCCGGCTTCCGTGCCCGGGCCGAGGTGACCCTGGCCACCCACGGCGAACCCACCGGCACGCCGAACCCAACCGCCTCCGTCGACTGGACCGTGCTCGAACGGGAATACGAAGCGCCCCGCATCCTCACCCGACCGTCGGGACCGGAAAACACCTGGCGTTTCGCCTGCAGGGACGTCCCCCGAACGCCTCGCCTCCAGCTGGCCATCGAGGCCCTCGAAGCGGGCCCTCCCGACAGTGCCTACCAGACCCCCGACGCCGTCACCCTCGACGACGCCTCCGACCCCGAGCGGTACGAACCCGGCCCCGACAATCCCTACGCCCGCTACGCCTACGACGCGGAGAACCAAGGCGTGCCCGCCAAGCCCGGAGTCACCGCCCGCATGGACACCGTCCCCGGCCGCACCGGCACCGCCCTGCGCTACGAGGCCGCCAGCACCCGGGCCGACAACGCCGGCTGGTCTGCCCGGGGCCGACGCTTCCAACCCGTGCTCGACATCTCGGCCTGCGACGGCATCGGCTTTTGGCTGCACGGGGATGGCAAGGGCGAGATCTTCAAGGTCCAACTGAGGGATCTGGAAGGAAAGTGGCACGACATGGTGACGAGGGTCGACTTCCTGGGCTGGCGATACTGCGAGTTCCGCTTCGACCGGCCAGCCCTGGACCTGTCCCGCATCGAATACCTGATCCTCTATTTTAATGCCATCCCGGGGGGGGCCGGCGTGAGCTGCGCGGTGGACGACGTGCGAGCCCTGCGGGAGACCGCGCGGCTGCCCAGCCCCCTCGTCCGCCTCAATGACGTCCGCATTCCCCTGCCCCTGAACCTGCGCCGCGGCCAGCGCCTGCTCGTCGAGGACACGGCCGTCCGAGTCCTGGAGCGAGACGGCAGCAGCGGCGCCGCACTCGCCGTGACGGGCCTTCCCCTGCGCCCCCGGGCCGGGCTCAACGAGCTGGCCGTCAGCTTCGGGACGGACCAGGCGGCCCGCTTCGCCGTCAGAGTGGACGTGGTGAAGGTCTACACGGACTGAGGCAGCCTCGACGGGCATGTTGCCATCCTCGTGCACGACAATCCGGCGACGGCATAGAAGGGCTCCCACGTGGCCGCGCGGGAGAGCAAGCCTTCTTCTCATGGCCCGTACGCGTCCCATCTCCCGTCCGTTCCCGGCGCCGTGCCGTCGTAAGGCCTCCGTGAAAACAGGAAGGACTCGGGAATCGGCTCAGCAGGAGCTTCGCCCTCCAGGGGAACCGGCTCAGCAGGAGCTTCGCCCTCCAGGGGAACCGGCTCAGCAGGAGCTTCGCC
>JAFGRS010000843.1 GCA_016935045.1 Lentisphaeria bacterium
CGGACGCGCGGGCGGGGCGGCGGTGTCCGGAAAACGCCCCCGGACGGAGGTGCCGCGCGGACCCTGTTTTCCGGACGCGCGGGCGGGTGGCTGGGGTTGGGGTCGTGTAAGCAAGCCCCCCCGGGCCGCAGGGCTGTTTCAAGATCCGGCGAATCGCTTCCCGCCGCCACTGCCCTTGCGGCAGTGGAGCGCCGATTCGGGGTTAGGAAGCGCGGCCGCGCCCCCTCTCCGCCCTCCGATCGGCGCTCCACCGGGACAAGCCCGGCGGCGGGGGTTGGGGTCGTGAAACAAGCCCACAGGACCCGAGCACCGGGTTGCGCCGGGTGTCCCGCGGCATACATTGGCGGGACCGGGTGAGAACGAGCCTGCGGCAGTTTTCCGGCCCATCCCTGAATGAGGGGTATCTCGCCCGCGGTGCATGGAACCCGAATCTCCTGTCCGGGCAGTCATCATGCGGTTCTGGCTGAAGAGCATGGCGTGGGTGTTGGTTCTGGGGGGGGTGTGTGCCTTGGTGGCGTGGTTGACCTGGCAGGCAGCCCGCAGGCGGTATGCGCCTCCGGGCCCGCTGGCGGTACGGATCGAGTCGGTCTCCGCCGGGGAGGTCTGTGAGACGGTCAGTGCTCCGGGTGTGGTGCAGCCGCGCAAGAGCGTCAAGATCAGCGCCAGGATTGCGGCCCGCATCGTCGAAATCCCGGTCGATGAGGGGGATGCGGTCACGGACGGGACGGAGGATCCCGCCCGGGAGGCTTCCCTCCTGGTCCGGCTGGACGACCGGGACCTGCGCAGCCGCCTGCGGGCCGTGCGAGCCGAACGGGAAGCCCTCGCGGCCCAGGTGCGGGTGGAGGAAGCCTCCATCCGCAGCCAGGCGGCCGACATCGAAGCGCTCGATGCCGCCGTTCGGGAGGTCGAACTGGACCACCGGCGCAAGGGGGAGCTGCTGGCCTCGCGGGACATTGCGCAGGCGGTATTTGACGGGGTCGAGAGCCGGTTTCACCAGGAGAAGGCCCGGACGGCCGCCGCGCGTCTGCGTCTGGACGCGGCGCGCAACGGGTTGGAGGTACTGCGTCACCGCATCGAGGCGGCGGACGCGGAGATCGAGCAGGCGGAGGAGGCCCTCGAGTACACCACCATACGTTCCCCGATCACGGGCACGGTCACCGCCGTCAACGCCGAGGTTGGCGAGCTGGTGGTCACCGGAACCATGAACAATCCCGGCACCGTCATCATGGAGGTCGCGGACCTCGCCAACATGCTTCTGGTGGCCGAAGTCGACGAAGCCGACGTGGGCCGGGTCGAGCCCGGCCAGAGCGCTCTCATCCACGTCCAGGCCTACCCCGAGACGGAACTGCGGGGCACCCTCGAGAGCGTGGCCCTGACCCATCGGAATTCGAGCCGCGCCACGAAGTACTACCGCACCGAAATCCGCATCGAGCCGACCACGGTACGGCTCTATTCGGGGCTCACCGCCGATGTCGACATCCGTACGCGACTGCACAGCGGGGTGCTGCGCCTCCCCACCCAGGCCGTGCTCGGCCGGAAGGTCGACGAACTGCCCGAAGCGGTCCGAACGGCGTGTCCGGAGGCGGCCTCCGGAGAAACCCATATCACGGTGGTGTACCGCATCGTGGACGGGAAGGCGTGCGTGACACCGGTGCACATCGGCGCAGCCGACATGACCCACACCGTCATTCTGTCCGGACTGCGCGCGGGAGACCGGGTGGTCACGGGCCCCTACAAGGCCCTCGACGAGCTGCGGCATGACCGTGCGGTACGCGAGGGGGATGCGGGGGATGGAGGCAGGGTGGAGAAGGCGTCCGGAAAACGTTGACGTCATGGGTCGTAGGTGCGGGCATCCGGAGAGCGCTGAAGTCATGGGTGGTGGGTGCGGCATGTCGGGACCGTCGGAGCGCGTGGTGATCCGTCTGGATGGGGTCGAGCGCACCTTCCGCGTCGGTTCCGAGCGGATCCGCGCGTTGGATGGTGTGCGGCTGGAGGTACGCGCCAACGAGTACGTGGCGGTGATGGGGCAGTCGGGTTCCGGCAAGAGCACCCTGATGAACATCCTGGGGTGCCTGGACCGGCCCACCGCCGGCTCCTATCTCCTCGACGGCGAGGACACGGGGCGCATGAGCGACCGCCGCCTGGCCGCGGTCCGCAATGCGCGCATCGGCTTTGTGTTCCAGTCCTTCGAGCTGCTGGGACGCATGAACGCACTCAAGAACGTCGAGATGCCCCTGGCCTATTCGCACGTCCCCTGGCGCCAGCGCCGGCGTCAGGCCCGCGGCGTTTTGGAGCGGGTCGGGCTCGCGGACCGCATGACGCACCGCCCCAACCAGCTCTCGGGGGGGCAGAAGCAGCGCGTCGCCATCGCCCGGGCCCTGGTCTGCTCGCCCACCATCCTGCTGGCCGACGAACCCACGGGCAACCTGGACAGCCGCACGAGCGGCGAGATCATGGCGGTGTTCGACCAGTTGCACCGGGACGGGCAGACGGTGATCATGGTGACCCACGAGGCGGAGATTGCCGCCCACGCCCACCGCATTCTGCACATGCGCGACGGCCGGGTCGTCCGTGACGAAGCAAACCGGGAGCGGGTGCCGGCGGCGGGCGGTGAAAGGGGAGGGTCGTCGGCGTGAGGAGGGTGGTTTCTCACCTCATGCTCGTAGCCCAGTGCATCGCCCTGGCCCTGAGGCAGGTGGCGGCCAACAAGACGCGCTCTCTGCTGACCACCCTGGGCATCATCATCGGCGTGGCGTCCGTGACCAGCGTGGTGGCGGCTCTGACCGGCCTGAAGCGCAAGGTGCTCGGGGACCTGGAGTCCTTCGGCACGAACAAGCTCTATGCCTGGCCCGTGCGCCCGGATTCGGGTCCCCATCGGCGCACGCCTCACTGGCACCTCCGCTTCCAGGCGGAGTCCTTCGAAGGCCTGCTCAGCCACTGCCCCAGCGTGGCCTCCTACACCCTGGTGAGCGGCGGCGGCCGCGAGACGGTCCGGGCCGGCCAAAAGGCCGTCGAGAACGTCCGCATCCAGGGCATCCAACCCGATTGGCACCGCATCGAGAACCGTCCGGTGCTCGATGGCAGGGAACTGAGCGTGGTGGATTCCGACCAGGCCTGGCCGGTGTGTCTGATCAACCCCGACCTCCGCGACAAGCTCGGGTTCCCCCGGGATTGCATCGGCGAGACGCTGCTTCTGGAGGGACGGCGGTTCCGGGTGGTCGGGGTGGTTTCGCCCATGCCCCAGATGAGCATGATCGGCGAGTTGATCGGCAGCGAGGATTTCGAGTTGTTCGTGCCGTTGACGACGCACATGCGCATGCGGCCGCGGTGGCTGCATCTCATGGTCGCCAGCCGCGGGACGTCGCTCTCCGACGAAGCCCAGGCCGAACTCCGTTTCTTCATGCGCCGCGCCCGGGGGTTGCTGCCGGGCGAGCCGGACACCTTCAAGATCACCAACATCCAGAGCGAAGTGAAGAAGTTCAACGACCTGTCGCGCCTGATCACCTTTGTGGCCGGGGGCATCGTCTGCGTGTCGCTGCTGGTGGGCGGCATCGGCATCATGAACATCATGCTCGTGTCGGTGTCCGAACGCACCCGCGAGATCGGTCTGCGCAAGGCCGTGGGCGCCACCCGGGCGGCGATCCTGACCCAGTTCCTGGTGGAGGCCCTCATTCTTTGCCTGCTGGGGGGAGTTGCCGGCATTGCCTGCGGGCAGGGACTGAGTTACGCCATCAGTGCGGCCACCCCCCTGATGGACCACACCTCGGTGCCGTTCTGGGCCACGGCCATGTCCCTCGGTTTCTCCATCGCCGTCGGGATCTGCTTCGGCATGTTCCCGGCCATCAAGGCCGCCAATCTGGATCCCATCGAGGCGCTCCGCCATGAGTGAGACGCAACACGATTCCGGTTCCTTTGCCGTCAGGTCAGCGTCACGGGCGGAGCGCGGTGACTTGTGCGGCCCCCCTGCTGGGCCCGGCCCAGGCCACGGGCTCTGGCCGCGGTCGCTGACCCTGGGTCTGCTGGCACTGTGCCTGTGCGGCGGCTGCGCCTGGTACGAGGATGCCTTCGTCGGGACCCGGGTCGACCCGGAACGCCTGCGCTGCGTCGAGCCCCTCGATGCAGCCGCCTTCCAGCGCGCGGCCGTCCCGGAAACGTCGGCCGACCCCGCCCGGAGAACACCGCCCGACACCCCGCCGCCGCCCCGGGCGCCCGAGAGACTGGCCCTCACCCTCGAAGAGTGCCGGGCCACGGCCCTGAACCGGAACCTGCAGCTCCGCGCCAGCCTCATCGACCCGGCGGTCGCCGCCGAACGCATCAGCGAGGAGGAGGCCCGCTTCGAGGCGGTCTTCAACGCCGAGACCGCCTACAGCAGTACCGACACGCCCACCTCGACCACCCTCGAAGGGTCCCGCGTGCACCACCTGCGCATCGAAACCGGCGTGGAACTGCCTCTGCGCACCGGCGGCCGCCTCCGCTTCGGACTCGCGGATCGACGCAGCAAGACCAACAATGCCTTCTCCACGCTCAACCCGGCCTACGAGACCGACGCGGCGTTCTCGATCAGCCAGCCCCTTCTGCGCAACGCCGGGCGTCGGACCACCACCCACGGCATTCGTGTCGCCGTCTATGAGCACCAGGCCAGCCAGGCTGCCGCTCGGCTCGAAGTGGTCCGGGTCCTGGCCGCGTTGGACCGGGTCTACTGGCGGCTGTACGCGGCCCGGCGGGTACTGGATGTCCGCCGGCAGGACTATGCCTTGGCCGAGCAGCAGCTCGAAACGGCGCGTCGCCTGGTCGAGTCGGGGGAACGGTCACCGGTGGAAGTCCTCCGGGCCGAGGCGGCGCTGGCCGGCCGCTTGGAGGCCATCATCGTGGCGGAAACGGGCTTGCGGGACCGGGAACGGGAGCTGAAGCGCGTCCTCAACCGGGAGGATGTCCCCCTCGGTTCGGCAACCGTCCTGGAGCCCGCCACCGAACCCGATCCCGTGCACTACGCCCTGGACGCCCCGCGTCTGGTCGAATACGCCGGGGCCGGGCGCATGGAACTGCTCGAACTCGAACTGCGCCTGGCCCGGGACGACAGCACGGTGGAGTACCTGCGCAACCAGCTCCTGCCCCTGGTCACCCTCGATTACGTCTACAACGTCAACGGCTTGGGGGAAAGCCGCTGGGCGAGCTACGACCTGCTCGCCAAGCGTCGTTTCGCGGACCATGCCGTGGGGATCACCCTGTTGGTGCCCATGGGCAATGAGGCCGCCGAGAGCCGCTTGCGGCAGGCCCTCCTGGCACGCCGTCAGCGCCTGGCCACGCGGCAGGATCGCGAGGCCCTTATCGAACAGGAAGTCCTGGCTGCCTGCGACGCCGTGGAAGCTGCCTGGCAACGCATCCTGGCCAACCGCCAGAGCGCCCTCCTCTCGGGTCGCCTCTGCGAGGCCGAACGAAAGCAGTTCGCCCTGGGACTCAACACCTCGACCGATGTGCTGACCGCCCAGAGCGCCCTCGCCGGCGCCCAGAGCGCCGAGGTCGAAGCCCTGGCCGAGTACCAGATCGCCCTGGTGGACCTGGCCTATGCCACCGGGACGATTCTGGGGGGGGCGCGTCTGCGCTGGGAAGAGGAGTCGAGCCGCGGGACCGGAGAGGCAGAACGGGCAGCCCTCCCCTAGCGGCGCTCCTGGGCGCGGCTGGTGTCCTGTCCCAGGAACGACGCGTAGATGGCGATGGAGCTTCTGATGGTTGCAGTGCGCGGAGACGCAGAGAAGACGCTGCTGAGCCATCGTCGTTGCGGCTGCTTGCGGCTCAGGCTGTCGCACGTCCGATCGGCGTCGCCCTCCAGGGGATGGGGATGCGGCTCCGCGGAGCGTCGCCCTCCAGGGGATGGGGATGCGGCTTGTCCTCGCGGACGATGCCCTTATGGTGGAACCGGAACCGCGCCCGTGGCGCGGGCACTGGAGCAGCAAGGCGTGCGAGGAGTCGAGCGATGAGAGTTCTGCCTGTGGTTTTTGGGTTGGCCCTGGGGATCGCCGCGGGGTGCCGATCGACAGCGCCGGTGCATACGGTCACCGCGAACGGGGCCGCCCTCACCCTCGATGGCCGCATGCCGGCCCTGGGACGCCGATGCCCGGACTTCCGGGTTGTCGATGGTGAGTTCCGGCCCGTGCGGCTGTCGGACTTCCGGGGCAGCGTGGTGGTGATCAGCACGGTTCCGAGCCTGGATACGGGGGTCTGCTCGCTGCAGACCGTGCGCTTCAACCAGGAGGCCGCCGGCTTGCCCGAGAATGTCGTCGTGCTTACCGTCAGCATGGACCTGCCCTTTGCGCAGAAGCGCTTCTGCTCCGCCCAGGGCGTGGACCGCGTGCGCGTGCTGTCGGATATCGTGGACCGGGACGCCGGGCGCGCCCTGGGTCTCCTGATCCGTGAGCGCGGGATCCTGGCCCGGGCCGTGCTGGTGGTGGACCGGCGGGGGCGCCTGCAGTACCGCCAGGTCGTGGCCGAGCTGACGGAGCACCCCAACTACGAGGCGGCCCTCGAAACCGCCCGGGACCTGGCGTCGTCCTTCTGACCCTCCCCGGAGCACTTCGGGAAGAACTGTGGACGGAACGTCAGACGTGGAACTCCCGTTGCGTCCCGGTCCAAAGCCCTACGACTGCCTCTCATTCGCGTGAATTCGTGTCCATTCGTGGTTGTCGC
>JAFGRS010000844.1 GCA_016935045.1 Lentisphaeria bacterium
CTCGTACCGTGGGTCCTCGCGGGCATCCCTCCATGATCTGGACCGCCCGCGGCCGCGCGGGCATCCCTCCATGATCTGGACCGCCCACGGCCGCGCGGGCATCCCTCCATGATCTGGACCGCCCGCGGCCGCGCGGGGCGATGGGGGCAGAGCCCCTCCCCTGCCTACGCCTCGTCTTCCGCCGCCCAGCCTCGGCAACGCTTCACCGCTTCCTGCCAGACGCTGTAGAGCCGATCCCGCTCGCCCTTCGCCATGGCCGGGACGTAGCGCTCGGCTTCCCGCCAACCCGCGTCCAACTCCTCCCGGCTGGCCCACAATCCCGAGCCCAGGCCCGCCAGGTAGGCCGCCCCCAGCGCCGTCGTCTCCGTGATCGCCGGCACCACCACGGGGACCCCCAGGATGTCCGCCTGGAACTGCATCAGGAAGCGATTCTGAACCGCTCCCCCGTCAACCCTCAGCTCGCGCAGCGCCAGGCCGGAATCCCGGACCATGGCCTCGGCCACATCCCGGGTCTGGTAGGCAATGGCCTCGAGCGCCGCGCGGGCGATGTGCGCCCGGGTTGTCCCCCGTGTCAGCCCGATCAGCATGCCGCGGGCGTGGGGATCCCAGTACGGCGCCCCCAGTCCGGCCAGGGCGGGCACGAAAAGGACCCCCTCGTTGCCATCCAGCGATGCAGCCAGTGCTTCGCTTTCGGAGGCCTCCGCCAGGATGCCGAGACCATCGCGCAGCCACTGGATGGCAGCCCCGGTCACGAAGATGGCGCCCTCGAGAGCGTATTCCGTCGCGTCCCCGCCCAGCCTCCAGGCGATCGTCGTCAGCAGGCGCTGCGAACTGGCCACCGGCCGCCGGCCCGTGTGCATCATGAGGAACGAACCCGTCCCGTAGGTGTTCTTCGCCAAACCCTGGCCGCGACATGCCTGGCCGAACAGAGCCGCCTGCTGGTCCCCGGCGATCCCCGCAATCGGCACGCGATGACCGAAGAACGCGGCGGGATGGGTCTCGCCGATCACCCCGGACGAGGACACCACCTCGGGCAGCATGGACGCAGGGATCCCCAGCGTCGCCAGGATGTCCGCGTCCCATCCCAGATCGTGAATGTTGTAGAGCATCGTTCGCGAGGCATTCGAGCAGTCCGTCACGTGCCTGCTTCCCCCCGTCAGGTTCCACACCAGCCAGGAATCGATGGTCCCGAAAGCGATGGCGCCGGCCGCCGCGGCGTCCCGCAGGCCGGGCAGCGACTCCAGCAGCCAGGCAACCTTCGTCGCCGAGAAGTAGGGGTCGATCAGCAACCCCGTCCTCCCCTGCCAGGTCTCTTCCAGGCCCTGGGCACGGAGTGCCTCGCAGCGCTTCGCGGTGCGCCGATCCTGCCACACGATGGCCGGCGCCACCGGACGGCTACTCTCCCGATCCCAGAGAACCGTCGTCTCCCGCTGGTTCGTGATCCCGATCCCCGCTACCCGGGCAGGATCGGTGCGGACTCGCCGCAGGACTGCCTCCATCACGCCTCGCGTCACTTCCCAGATCTCCACCGCGTCATGCTCCACCCAGCCCGGACGGGGATAGTGCTGCGAAAACTCGGCATGGGCTCGCCCCAGTACCTCCCCAGCGCGCGAAACCACCAGCGCCGTCGTCCCGCTCGTGCCCTGATCCACGGCAACCACGCAATCCCGAACCATCGCCCGTCCTCCCGCGGACCCGACGGCAAACCGAAATGCCCGTCCTGCCCGCGGCCCTACCATACACCCAACGGCCGCACGGTCATGGCCTCTCCCCCGAAGTCCGGAAAACACAGCCCTGCCCAACCCGACGGGGGCTCCGCTGTCCGGTCACGGGAGAGCCCCGACGTGCCCCGGGAAACCGCGACGCACCAATCCCCCCCGCTCCCCGTTTTCCGGACGGCGAGGAGGCACCGGGATGTCCGGAAAACGGCCCGGGAGGAGCCGACGGCAGGGCTGTTTCAAGATGGGCTCCCGGCTCCCCGCCGCCACTGTCCTTGCGGCAGTGGAGTGACGATCCGGGAGCAGGGGGAGAAGAGCGGCGGCACCCCCCCCTCTTCCCCCTCATCGGCGCTCCACCGGAATGTCCGAAAAACGGCCCCCACGGCAGCGGCGGGATGGACGTGTTTTCCGGACGGCGGGGTGGCACCGGGACGTCCGAAAAACGGCCCGGGACAGGCGCAGGCGGGGGGTGTTTTCCGGACGGCGAGGCGGTGCGGGGACGTCCGGAAAACGGCCCGGGCGGGCTGGCAGGAACCGATCGGCCGACTCGGACGGGGGTGCGGTCCAGATCGCCGGTCGGCACCCGTCCCGCCGTAGCCGCACCGCGGCGCAGACAGAAGACCGCCTCCCGCCCTGGGTTCGTTCCGGGGCAGCCCTGTTCCCGGCGTTCCGGGGGTGGCATTCCGTTCCCCCAGCCGGTATACTGCGAGACACGGATCGTCCCAACGCAGTGCGTACGGGCGCGGGATTGCCCGCGAGGCCGCGGGCGCTCCAGGGCGTTGCAGGACGTGGCAAGGGATCGATTCGCTGATTGTGGATCATCCGCGGAGGACCTGACCATGGCATCGCCCGCCGCCCCGCACAGCCTCTCCCGCCGCGACTTCCTGCGCTGCACGGCCGCCGGTTCGGCCGCCTCCGTTCTGGTTCCGGGGGTGCTCCGGGCGGCCGCGCAACCGGCCCGCAGGCCGAATCTCCTTGTGGTTGTTGCGGACGACATGGGGTTTTCGGACGCCGGCTGCTACGGCGGCGAGATTGCCACGCCGAACCTGGATGCACTTGCCGGCGGCGGTGTCCGCTTCACGCAGGCGTACTCCACCGGGCGCTGCTGGCCGTCCCGGGCCTGCATCCTGACGGGGTACTATGCGCAGCAGGTGCGCATGGATCCTCCGAAGGGCCGCCTGCCGGCGTGGACGCGGGTGCTGCCGCACTACCTGAAACCCCTCGGATACCGCTGCTATCACTCCGGCAAGTGGCATCTGAATGGTGCTCCCAAGGCGGTCGCGGACGGGGGCTTCGACCACTCCTACAAGCTCGATGACCACAACCGCTTCTTCGCCCCCCGGAACCATCAGGAAGACGATGTGCCGCTGCCTCCCGTCGAGAAGGGCAGCGACCACTATGCGACCACGCACATCGCCGAGCGGGCGTTGGCCTACCTGCGCGAGCACGCCCGGGATCACCGGGACAAGCCGTTTCTCCTCTACCTCGCCTTCACCTGTCCTCACTTCCCGCTCCATGCGCCGGCGGCCGACATTGCCCGTTACGCGGGACGCTACCTCGAAGGGTGGGACCGGGTCCGCCGGCGGCGCTGGGAACGCCTGCGGCAGGCCGGCATGGTCAGCTGCGCTCTGCCCAGGCTGTTCACGGAGACCATCCCGTCCTGGAACCTGGCCGAGGACAAGCTCCGGGAGCAGATCGGGCCGGGGGAGGCGGGCCGTGCCGTGCCCTGGGACTCCCTGACCCGGGAGCAGATGGAGTTCCAGGCCGCCAAGATGGCCGTCCACGCCGCCATGGTCGACCGCATGGACCAGGAGATCGGGCGCGTTCTGAAGGCGTTGCGTGAGCTGGGGATGGCGGACGACACGGCCACCTTCTTCGTCTCCGACAACGGCGCCAGCGCGGAGCAGATCATCCGGGGGGACCGGCACGATCCCAAGGCCGCGCCGGGATCGGGCGAGTCCTATCTCTGCCTGGGACCGGGGTGGTCCAGCGCCTCAAACTCCCCGTTCCGGCTGCACAAATCCTGGAACTACGAGGGCGGCATCGCTTCCCCCCTCATCGTGCACTGGCCCAACGGCGGACTGCCCGCCGGCCAACTGCGTCACACCCCCGCACACTTCATCGACCTCCTGCCGACACTGCTCGAACTCGCCGACGGAGAGTTCGCACCCGCCTGGAACGGCAACGTCACCCCGGCCCTGCCCGGCCACAGCCTGGTGCCCGCCTTCCGGCAGGACACCCACATCCCCAGGGAATTCCTCTACTGGCACCACGGCCAGAACCGGGCCATCCGCGTCGACAACTGGAAGCTCGCAGCCGGGGTCGCCGGAAAAGCCCCCGGACCCTGGGAACTCTACGACCTCCAGACCGACCGCTGCGAAATGGTCGACCTGGCATCCCGGGACCCCGACCGCGTGGCCCGCATGGCCGGGCTCTGGGAACGCAGCGAAGAGGAATACCGACGCCTCGCCGACACACCCTGAACCGGCAGACTCCACCGCGGCACTCTCACTTCCGGATTGCGCCAATCGGCTCGTGGCGCCTACTCTGGCATCGCCCTCACTTCCCGGTTCCGCCGCTGTCCTGAGCAAACATGCAAGGACGTCCAAGAGCCACCGCCGCGCGCAAATGAACCGGAACGCGGCTCGGGTTTGACGGAGCGGGTACCCGACCCGCCCCTCTTTGCTGATTTGTACTACGGAAATGCTCGTATATTCAATATATCGCAGAAGCGAGACTCTATGGTTGTGGCGGTTAATGGAACTGTGAATCGTCCCGTCCTTGTCCGGACCCCCCGGGGCCTCCCGGCCACGGATTCGTGCATGGGGGCGATTCTCGAGACGATTCGTAATGGGTCCGCGTGCGCATGGGGCGAGCCCGGCCACCGGGCACGGTTGCGGACGCGAGAACGGGCATCGCCAAGCGACCCGGAAATGGGAGTCGTCACGATGGCGAAGGTGCGCATCGTCGAAGCAGTAAAGAGCGGTCGGCGCCTGGTGTCCGACGGCGCCTGGGGGACCTTTCTGCAGAAGAAGGGGCTGCAACCGGGGGAGTGTCCGGAGCTTTGGTGCCTGACGCGTCCGGAGGATGTTCTCGACGTAGCCCGGGGATACGTCGGCGCCGGCGCGGACATGATCGAGACGGACAGCTTTGGCGGCAGCCGGTACAAGCTGGAGCACTATGGTCTGGCCGAGCGCACGGCCGAGATTAACGAGGCGGCGGCACGGATCTCGCGTCAGGCTGCCGGGCCCGACCTTTGGGTCATCGCGTCCGTGGGACCGACCGGAAAGCTCCTCCTCATGGGGGATGTGACCGAGGGCGACCTCCATGCTGCCTTCCGGGAGCAAGTCACGGCCCTGGAGCAGGGGGGGGCCGACGCCATCTGCATCGAGACGATGACGGACCTCGACGAGGCCCGGATCGCGATACGCGCCGCCAGGGAGAACACTGCCTGTGAGGTACTCTGCACCTTCACCTTCGATCGCACCGTCCACGGGGACTACCGCACGATGATGGGGGTTTCCCCCACCGCCGCGGCACGGGCGGCGTTGGACGCCGGCGCCCATGTCATCGGCACGAACTGCGGCAATGGATTTGAGCGGATGATTGAGATTGTGCGCGAGATGCGTGCCGCCGCCCCGGACTCCGTGATCCTGGTTCATGCCAACGCCGGTCTGCCGAAGAATGTGAACGGAGCCGACGTCTTTCCCGAGACCCCCGAGCAGATGGCGGCCCTGGCACCAGTGCTTGCCGATGCCGGCGCGAACATCATCGGCGGCTGCTGCGGGACCACCCCGGCGCATATCCGCGCCATCCGGGCGGCCCTGAATCCGTGAACCGGGCCCGCTCCCGAAGCGAGCGCCATGGCCCTGGCTGTGGAGGACCCACGATGACCTGGAATCCCCTCTTCCTCGCCACCGGCATCGGCAGTATGCCCTTCGAGGACCCGGACTATGCCGTCCGGATGTCTCTCGAATGCGTCCCCGAAGCCCCCTTCTGGCCCCAGTTGCCCCGCCTCGGACTGCGGGAGCAGATGGAGATCCAGTATTCCGAAGGCATGCCCCGGGTCGTGATCGACCACGGCAAGGGGCGCATGTACGTCGACACCTCGGGCGACTATTCGGAGGACTTCGCGGCATTCTACGAGGCGTACATGCTCGCCATGGATCCTGACGGAGGCACGGGAGACTGCTCCGCCATGGCCATCAGCGACGACTTCGCGCGGGGCATGGGGGTTTTCGAGGCTGCGCTGCGGGCTGCCGGCGGCAAGCGCCCCTTCGTCAAGGTCCAGACCACGGGCCCGTGCAGCTTCGCCCTGACCATCGTGGACGAGAACAAGCGGGCGCTGTACTACAACGAAGAGTTCCGCGATGTGGTCATCAAGGCCCTGGCGATGAAGTGCCGCTACCAGATCCAGCGTTTCCGGCCCTATGCCGAGAAGGTGATCTGCTTCGTCGACGAGCCCATCCTCTCCGCCTTCGGCAGCTCGACCTACGTCTCCGTGCGTCGCGAGGACGTGGTGGCGATCCTGGGGGAGATGGTCGAGGCCGTCCACGCCGATGGCGCCCTGGCCGGCGTGCACTGCTGCGGCAATACGGAATGGAGCATCCTGGTCGATGCCGGCGTCGACATCGTCAACTTCGATGCCTTCGACTACGGGGAGACCATCGCCATGTATCCGGATGCCGTGCGGGCGCACTTCGAGCGTGGAGGGGCCCTGGCCTGGGGCATCGTGCCTACGTCCCCCGCCATCCGCGAACACAGCGTCGAGGACCTTGCGGCCCGACTCGAAACCGTGATGAACAACCTCGCGGCCCGAGGCGTCGACAAGCAGGCCATCGTGCAGCGGGCCATCCTCACCCCCTCCTGCGGCACGGGTTCCATGGAACCCGCCGACGCGGAAAAGGTCTTCACCACCCTCCGCGCCCTCAGCCAGGCCATGAGGAAAGCCTACCCGGCGTGAGACGGGCGAAGGACCCCACCGGGAAGAGCCGTGAGCGGCCCTCCGGCGGGGCGCCGGATCCAAACCACCCACCTCGACCAAGCGGTGTCCCATGGGCATGAAACTGGCCATATCCGGCAAGGGCGGGGTCGGCAAGTCCACCCTGGCCGCTGCCCTGGCCCTGATCCTCTCGGAGCGCGGCCGGCGCGTCCTCGCGGTCGACGCCGACCCGGACGCCAACCTGGCCGCGGCGCTGGGCATCCCCAGGGCCGACCGGGACCGCATCGTCCCCATCGCCGAGCAGGCCGCCCTGGTCGAGGAACGCACCGGGGCCAAGGTCAAGCAGTACGGACAGCTCTTCAAGCTCAATCCCGACGTCGCCGACATCGCCTCCACCTACGCCCTCCGCCTGGACAACGTCGCCCTGCTGGTGCTGGGGGCGGTCAGCAAGGCGGGCGGGGGTTGCGCCTGCCCCGAGAGTGTCCTGCTGCGCGCGCTGGTGACGGATCTGGTTCTCTACAAGGACGATGCTCTGATCCTGGACATGGAAGCCGGGGTCGAGCATCTCGGCCGGGCCACGGCACGGGGGGTGGATGCCATGCTCGTGGTGGTGGAACCCGGTCAGCGCGCGCTGGACTGCGCTCGACGCATCGCCGAGATGGCCGCCGGGATCGGCATCCGGCGGATCTGTTTCGTCGCCAACCGCACCACCGGGCCCGAGGACGAGGCCTTCGTGCGCGATGCACTGCCGCGGGACGATGTCCTGGGCGCGATTCCGTACTGCGAGGAACTGCGCCGTGCGGATCGTGACGGCGAGTCGGTTCTCTCTGCCCTGCGCCCCGAGCAGAGAGCCTGGTTCGAGGCCATCCTCGCCCGCCTGGAGGAGAATCTGCGGCGATGACAGGCGCAGAAGACAGATGTCCGGTCTCCCCTGTGTCCCCTATGGCCCCTGTGTCCCCTATGGCCCCTGCGCCCCCTACGTCCCCTGTGTCCCCTGCGTCCCCTGCGCCCCCTACGTCCCCTACGTCCCCTGTGTCCCCTACGTCCCCTGCGTCCCCTA
>JAFGRS010000845.1 GCA_016935045.1 Lentisphaeria bacterium
AACGGCCTCCTCGCGAGTGAGAAGGCCGTCACCGTTCGCATCGGCGTCCGGAAAACGGCTCAAAAAACGCTGCAGACGTTCGTCCATCCGCGGCGCGGGATCCTGGGACCACCCCCGAAGGACAGCCAGGACCGCCATGAGGGAAAACCCAATGCGGCGCGCGCGCAGGCACATGATCGCGTCCCTCCTTGCTCTTGGTGATGGAATCCGGCAGAGAGACCCCGTACCGGCACCCCGGCGGGGCCGCGGCACCGAACCGCCCGGATCGATCCAAGCTGATGCGGCAACGGCGGATTGCAAGGGAGGAAGGAATCCGCCAGGGAACCGCTCCGTCAACCCGGGAAGGGATCGGAAAACGACTCAGCAGGAACCCTTCGACGGGGCTCAGGGCCTTGAGAACGGGGTGTGCGGACGCGCCGCCGCGTCGAAACGGCTTCGCCCTCCAGGATCGCGTGCCTGCCTCCGACTGGAGGGCGAGGCTCCGCCGCGCCGATTCCCGCCCCCGGCCGCGAATGCACCAACTTCGGGAGATTGCCTCCGGCGGCCGGGGGACCAGAATGGCCCCCCGAACCCCCCGTTCCAGCGGCCCGGACGCACGACGCACACCGCGGGGACGCGGACGCGCCGTACCGTCCGGGTCGCGGTTGCCGATCGCTTCGCGATGTAGGGGGACCTGCCCGTGTGCGAGCCGGGCTGGGTCCGCGCCGTCGGCGAGCCATACCGAGGGAGTCGAGGGGGAGGCGAGCCTCCTCGCGGGGGGGCTCGGGGGGCAGAGCCCCGTCGTGTGGGAGGCGCTCTACGAGCGGCGATCCCCTGGAGGGCGAGGCTCCGCCGAGCCGCATCCCGAACCACCCGCGAGTTTTTGCTGCCCATTGTCCCGCCAGACCCTGCCTCCGCACGAAGCCGGGCCGCCCGGACGGCATAGGTGTCCGGAAAACGCATGCCTACGGGCGGCGGGTACAGTTTTCCGGCCGGCCGGACGGCATAGGTGTCCGGAAAACAGGGGGTCGGTGCAGCGTCGGGACCACCGTTTTCCGGTCACCGGGAGCCGGGAGATGTCCGGAAAACAGGGGGGCGGCGCAGCGTCGGAACCACCGTTTTCCGGCCGGCCGGGCATGGTGGGGCGCCGTCAATGCTGGTGAGGTTTCTGCTGACGTCCGCACGGACACGGACGGACGGCATGGGCGTTTTCCGGACGTGGGGCGGGTTGACAGACGAGGCCGCGTGCGGTCCATTCTGGGGGTGGTGATGCAAGGTCCGGCTCAGGAGGCACGAAGATGACCCGGTTCACGGTTGACGCGGCGCGGTGTACCCAGTGTGATCTCTGTGTCCGGGACTGTCCGGTTCGGATCATCGAGCGGCCGCCCGGCGGCTTCCCCCGGATCATCGCCGAGGAAGAGGGTGACTGCATGGCCTGCCAGCACTGCCTGGCCATCTGTCCCGAGGGCGCCATCTCGATCTTCGGCCGGCGGCCGGAGAACAGCCTGTCCCTCGATCCGGCCCACCTGCCCCGGGTCGAGGCGCTGGAGCGCCTGGTCCGCGGCCGGCGCAGCGTGCGGCACTACCGGGACGAGAATGTGGACCCCGAGTTGCTGGCGCGCCTTCTGAGCGTTCTGGCGAACGCGCCCACGGGCGTGAACCGGCAGGAGCTGACCTTCCGGGTGATCGACGACCGGGAGGTGATGCAGCGCTTCCGGGTCAAGGCCATGGGCGAGTTGGCGGCGGAGGTCGCGGCCGGCCGTATCCCCGAGCAGTTCTCCATGGTGAACCGTCTGGTGGCGGCCTACGTTGACGAAGGCAGGGACTTGGTGTTCCGGGGAGCGCCTCACGTGCTGGTGGTTACGGCGCCGCCGGATGCGCCCTGTGGGCGGGAGGACATTGCCCTGGCGCTGGCCTATTTCGAGCTGCTGGCGCAGAGCGCGGGTTTGGGGACGGTATGGTGCGGTCTGATGTCCCTGGTGCTTTCGGCACGTCCCCAGTTGAAGGCGGACCTGGGCATTCCGGGGGACCATCTGCACTACCAGATGCTGTTTGGGGTTCCGGCCATCCGCTACGCGCGGACGGTCCAGCGGGATGACGGCGCGGAGATCCGCCGGGTTCTCCTCTGAGCGACGGGAGTTTGTCCTCATGCTGCCATGGTATCGGATGGTCTGGTGTGCGGGGGTTCTCGCAGGCGGAGCCGCGGTGTTGGGTCAGATCGCGGAGGTCCACGTCCTGTACGCCGCGGCGGGGCCGCGGCAGGGCCTGGTCCTGGCCCCCTGGAACATGCTGGCGGAGACGCGTCTCGGGGGCACGAGGGAAGGAGGACGTTGCCTTTGGTTCAACACCGACTGGAAGGCCCAGCCCTGGGCCGGGGTGCGGTTCGAGTCGGAGCAGGAGGACCTCTTCGTCCTGACGCCGGAGTGGATCGAGCGCGGCTTCATCCGTCTTCACCTCAACGTTACGGTGGACCGTTACGGCAATATCGGCGGGGGGGACGCCTTCCAGCTCAAACCCATCGCCGTTCCAGCCCTGGACAGATACCAGCGCCTGCGCGCCCAACACATCGACCGGGGACGGGGGATCGACGAAGAGACCGACACCTGGCAGGAAGTCCTCGTTCCCCTGCGCTACTTCACGGAACTGGCTCCGGGGCATCGGGTGCGGGGACTCTCCTTCCAGACCGTCGACCAGGTGCAGCGGGTCTTCAGTCTGGACGAGGTAGGTTTCGTCCGCTTCGAGACGCTGCCCACCTGGATGGTCGAGCAGAGCCAGGAGAAGGTGGTGCAGCCCTGGGTGGAGTGGCCGGCGTATGCCGAGTTGCCCGCGGGGCTCAGGGCCGACCGCGCCGCCCCGCGCGTCCGGGATGGGCGTTTCGTCACCGCGGACGGCCAACGGGCGTTCCTGCTCAGTCCCTACTGTACCGAGGACTCGCGCGCCGGCTACGGCTGTAGCGACCCCTCCAAACTCCCCTCCACCTTCGACCTCTACGACCGCGAGAAACACGGCTGGATCTACGACCGGGTGCCCGACGACGAGACCCTCTGCCGTCTCGGCTTCAACAGCATCTCCGTGACGCCGGTGCCGACCCCCTGGTGGCAGGCAGTGGGGTACGGAAAGCGCTACGGCTCCGGCGATCCCGCCTTTCTCGGCGAGCTGGCCCGTCGGGTCTCGCTGCCCTTCTACGTGGATCTGGTCTCCTGGCCCTGGACCCTGGGGGAGCCCGGGCTGAAGGTGGCGGAGACGGATCTGCCCGCGGCTGCGGCCACGGTGGGCCGCAATCACTGGACCCAGTACCGGATCACCGGCGCCGGGCGCGAGGCGTGGCTGACCCTCTGGCGGGTGATGGCACAGCGGTACCGTGATGCGGGCGTCCGCACCGTCATCCTCGAACTGATGAACGAACCGGCCTACATGGGCGAAAGCCCGGATCATCACGAGGCCTTCGCGGAGTGGCTGTCCCGCCGATATGGGACGCTGGAACAACTCAACACCACCTGGAGTACGGCCTATCCCTCCTGGGAGGATGCCTCCCGCTATCGCTTTGCCTACGGCGATGCGGCTCCACCGGCCGGTCAAGCCCTGGACTACGACGAGTTCCTCTCCGAGGCCTTCACGGACCTCATCGGAGAGGGTGTCCGCAGCGTCCGCGACATCCTGCCCGACGCCCTGGTGGGACTCCAGCCCATGGGAGGCTACCTGCGCAGCCCCCGGGAGGCTGTGTGGAAGCACCGCATCGCCCGCCACGAGAGCGTGGTCCTCACCCCCACCGGAGGCGGACGCTGGACGGCCGGCGGCGGCCGGGCGGCTCCCGCTTCCCCCCTGGTCGCCCATGGCATGGCCGACGCACCCCTCGAAAACGACCTTCTGCTGGCTGTGGCCGGCAGCAAGATGATCGTCGACAACGAGACCTACCTGCGCGGACAGACGCGCCAGGAGACCCGGGACCGGCTCTGGGAGCATGTCCTCTGCGGCGTGGACGGGCTGACCGTTTTCTCCTGGTCCAAGCGGGGCTGGGTGTGGTGGAAAGACCGTGCCGCGGTGCAGGTCGACGCCGACAAATACCCCTATTCCAGCCTCATCCCCCTGGCCCGACGCACGGATGCCCTGCGCGGTATCCTCGATTTCTCGATCGAGATGCGCGAACTGGCCGACACGATCCTCCCCAAGCCGTGGGGCCCGGTGCCTCGCATCGGCGTGCTCTACGGCTGGGCCAATGCGCGGCGGCGCGTGGTCGAGCCGGAACTCTTCGACAAGACGGGCGCCTATTACGCCGCCTTGCGCTACAGCCACTGGTGCATGGGGATGGTCCCGAGCGATGCGGCCATCGAGGGCGGGGTGCCGGAGGGCATGGATGTGCTCGTTGCCGGGGGGCAGACGCACGCCGAGCCGGAGCTGCTGGACCGGTTGCGCGCCTTCGTCGAGGCTGGCGGCACCCTGATCGTCGGCGAGGGATGCCTGGATCGGGATGTCCACGGCCGGACCCTGGACACGGCCTCGCTCCTCGGAGGGGTCCGTTCGGCGGATCCGGGGGACGAGGCCGAAGAGACGGTCCTCCGTCTGCCGGAAGACGGCGGCATCCCGATCGGAGGCGAGGTGGTGCTGCGGGGCCCTGGGCCGGCGTTTGCCCCGGGGCCGGCCACGGAGGTGGTCTTTGCCGACGCGGCGGGACGAGCCGTCGTGACGCGGCACTCTCTGGGGCGGGGGCACGTCTACTTCCAGGGCGGAGACGTGTTGGGTTACCCCTTGTCGAAGGTCCTGTGGGCCATCCTGAGGCATGCCGCGGCCGGCGAGATCCCCGCTTCCTGGCGTGCCGCCGAGATCCGGCAGGCGGGTGGCGAGCTGGCCGCCAACGTACTGCTGTCCCGGCGCAGCTACGGGAATCGGCATGCCTTCCTGCTGCACAACCGGGATCGCTACGACCGGGACATCCGGCTGTCCGTACCGGGTCTGACGGGACAGTGGCAGGCCCGGGAGGCGCTGAGTCATCGCGACCTGGGGCGCATCGACGGAGCGGTCCTCGCCAATGCCGGCGTGGCCCTGCCTCTGAAGGCCGGGAGTCATGCCATCCTCGTGCTTGAGTCCCCCTGAAAGCGGTGGACTCTCCCCGCCACCGCCGGGCTCGACCCGGTGGAGCGCTGATCGTGACCAAGGAAGGGGAAGCGGCCCCACCGCCACAGGGCCGGTCCCC
>JAFGRS010000138.1 GCA_016935045.1 Lentisphaeria bacterium
CCGAGGGCAGGCAGCCCTGCTCCGGGGTAATGCCTCAGTCAAACCCGCGAGTGCCCGCGCGGCCACGGGCGTCCCATCCCTCTGGAGCGCGAGCGTACCGCGAGCATCCCGGCGTTGACTGAGGCGGTACGCTCCGGGCATTTCGGGTCTTGAGTGTCGGCGGGCACGGGGCATATTGCCGGGATGGCATGTGGAGCGACGGTACGGCGCGCGCTTCGGGAGACACGAACATGGCACGGGAACCGGTTTTCGCGATCGGTCTGGACTATGGCAGCAACTCGGTGCGCTGCCTGGTGGTCGACGTACGGGATGGGCGCGAGGCAGGTTCGGCCGTATGGGAGTATCCCAGCGGGGACTCGGGTGTGCTCACGGACCCCGGCAATCCCCACGTCGCCCGGCAGTCTCCCGCCGACTTCGTGGCCGGCCTCGAAGGGACCATCCCGGAGGCGCTCCGTGCCGCCCGGGCGGCCTGTCCCGAGATGCGTCCGGAACGCGTCATCGGCATCGGGGTGGACACGACCGGTTCGACCCCCATACCGGTGGACCGTCACCTCCAACCCCTGGCACTGCAGAAGCGTTTCCGTCGGGACCTCGGCGCCCAGGCCTGGATGTGGAAGGACCACTCGGGCATGGATGAGGCGGAAGCCATCACGGCGCTGGCGCGCGAGCATCGTCCCCACTACCTGGCGAAGTGTGGCGGCACCTACTCCTCGGAGTGGTACTTCAGCAAGATCTGGCATTGCCTGCGGCAGAACCGGGAGGTTTTCGACGCGGCCTACACCTGGCTCGAGTTCGCCGACTTCATCCCCGCGGTGCTATCGGGTCTGACGTCGCCGGACGGGGTGCGGGCGGGCATCTGCCCCGCGGGTCACAAGGCGATGTACTGCGACGAGTGGGGGGGATATCCGGACGCCGAGTTCCTGTCTCTGCTGTCTCCCGAGATCGGGGCGCTGCGGGAGCGTCTTCCCGCCCGGGCCTTCCCAGCGGACCAGGTTGCCGGGCGGCTGTGCGCAGCCTGGGCCGGACGCCTGGGGCTGCCGGCCGGGATCCCCGTGGCCGTGGGAGCGTTCGACGCCCACCTGGGAGCGGTCGGGGCCGGGGTGGGCCCGGGCCGCATGGTCAAGATCATCGGCACCAGCACCTGCGATGTGCTGGTGGCGTCGGCCCGGGAACGCCTGCCGGACATCCCGGGGGTGTGCGGCATTGTCAAGGGATCGGTCCTGCCGGGCTATTATGGCATCGAGGCCGGGCAGAGCGCGGTGGGGGACATCTTCAACTGGTTTGTCACGGAGGTCTGTCGGGGGGATGCGTCCTTGCACGGCCGGCTGACTCGGGAGGCGGCCGCGTTGGCGCCGGGCGCCAGCGGCCTCCTGGCTCTGGACTGGGAGAACGGGAACCGGACGATCCTGGTGGACGCCAAGCTGACGGGGTTGCTGGTGGGGTTGACGCTGCACAGTTCGCAGGCCGAGATCTACCGGGCCCTGATCGAGGCCACTGCCTTCGGCGCGCGCCGGATCCTCGACCGCATCCAGGAGTACGGCGTGCGCGTCAGCGAGGTGGTATGCTGCGGCGGGATCGCCGAGAAGAACCCCCTGTTCATGCAGATCTATGCCGATGTCCTGCGCCGCCCCATGGTGGTCAGTGCCTCGGCCCAGACCTGTGCCCTCGGCTCCGCCATCATGGCCGCGGTTGCCGCCGGACCCGCAGCGGGGGGATACGCCGGGGCGGAGGAGGCTCAGGCCGCCATCTGCTCACACAAGCAGGATGCCTACCGCCCGGATCCCCGCGCGGGGACCCTGTACGACGAACTCTACGCCCTCTATTGTGAACTGCACGACAGCTTTGGCGTGGCGGGAACCGGCTGCGACCACTACCCCCTGATGAAGCGCCTTCTGGACATCCGGCGCAAGGCCAGAGCCTGACTGCCATGGGCAATGTCGCACCGCACCACCCCGTGATCGGGGTCACCGCCAGCAGCGTGGGGGCCGAGTCGGTGTCCTGCCAGGAGACGTACCTGCGCGCCGTCCGGGACGCGGGGGGTATGCCGTTGATCCTGGCGCCGGACTCCCGCGCCGGGAGTGTCCGGGCGGCCTGTGGCCGCTGTGACGGTCTGCTGTTTACGGGTGGCCCGGACATCACTCCGGCCCGCTACGGGGCCTTGGCGCATCCGCAGACGCGGGTCATGGCTGCATCCCGTGAGGAATGGGACCTGGCGCTGCTGGAGTACGCTCTCGGCTGTACCCGGTTGCCGGTGCTGGCCATCTGCCTGGGCATCCAGGAGTTGAACGTTGCTCTGGGAGGAAGCCTGCTCCAGCACCTTCCCGATCGCCCCGGTTCCCTCGAACACCGCGCCCCGGAGACCGGCGAACGTTGGCACCCCGTGCGCATGCTGCCGGAGAGCCGCCTGGCCGAGGTGACGCGGCAGTGCGTGCTGGAGGTCAACACGCGTCACCACCAGGCCGTCGACCGCCCGGGGCAGGGGCTTCGGGTCACGGCCCTGGCCCCCGACGGCACCGTGGAAGCGGTCGAGGGGCTCGATTCGCGCCGCTTTGTCGTCGGCATCCAGTGGCATGCCGAGCGGATTACCGAGCTGCCGCCGCAGGCGGCGATCTTCCGTGCCTTCGTGGTCGCCTGCGGCGGCCCCATGGATGCCGGGGGAACGGGGCAGCAGTGACGGAGGGTGAAGGCATGGCCCCCAAGCGTTTGCTGGTACTCTGCGGCGGGCGTTCCGCCGAACATGAGGTATCCCTCCTCTCCGCCCGGAACGTGGTGGCGGCCGTGCCCCCCGACCGCATGCAGGTCACGGTGGTGGGCATCACCAGGTCCGGCGCCTGGCTGCGCTATCCCGGCAACCGTTTTCTGGTGCACGAAGGGGACGCGTCCCGCGTGGCCCTGGCGCCGGAAGGCACGCCCGTGGCGCTGTGCTGCCGGGATGGCAGGGGCTGGCTTGCGTCCCTCGAAGGGGGAGGGGGATGGCCGGTCGACGTCGCCTTCCCAGTGCTTCACGGGACCTATGGGGAGGACGGGACCGTGCAGGGGCTTCTGGCCCTGGCCGGGGTCCCCTTCGTGGGCTGTGACCACGCCAGCAGTGCCAACTGCATGGACAAGGCGGTCACCAAGCAGCTTCTGCGGGCGGCGGGCATCGGGGTGGCTCCGGGTCTGGTTGTCAGCCGCCGGGACCTGCCCGTGGAGGCGGAGAGGGTCGCCTCGGTCCTGGGCTGGCCGGTGTTCGTGAAACCGGCGCGCCTCGGGTCCTCCGTGGGCATCAGCAAAGTCGCCGGCCCGGAGCAGCTTGCGGAGGCCGTCGAGAAGGCCCTGCGTTTTGACGGCAAGGTCCTCGTCGAGGGCTTCATGCGGGGGCGCGAGATCGAGTGTGCTGTCCTCGGCAACGATGCGGCGCGGGCGTCCGTGCCCGGGGAGGTCGTCCCGCTGCGCGAGTTCTACTCCTACGAAGCCAAGTACCTGGATGCCGAAGGGGCAAGGCTCGACATGCCCGCCAGGCTCGAGGCCGAGACCGTGCGGAGGGTCCAGGATACGGCCGTGGCCGCCTTCCAGGCCCTGGGCTGCAGCGGCATGGCACGGGTCGACTTCTTCCTTCTCGACGACGGCCGGCTGGTGGTCAACGAGATCAACACCATCCCCGGGTTCACGGACATCAGCATGTATCCCCGTCTCTGGCAGCTCTCCGGCCTGACCTATCCCGGTTTGGTGGAGGAACTGGTGCGGCTGGCGGAAGCGCGGCACGCGGCACAGAATGCCCTCTGCACGGAGTTTGCCTGAGGGCGCCGCTTCGGGGTGCCGTGCAGGGGGGGGCGTCCGGGTCCGGGCGCGAGGACTCAGCCTCCGGCGAGGAGGCAGGCCATGGCTCCGGCGTAGAGGGCGGTGGCGGCGAGCACCGCGAGGGCCGGGCCCAGGAGCCCCCGGAGGCTGCTCGACAGGCGCGTCTCGAAGTGCTGATTGGTCACGATCAGGCAGACATGGACCGGGGAGAGGATCATGCCCATATACCCCCAGCTGTAGGCCCAGACGATCCCGGGGATCAGGACGTTCGGGGGGGGATTGGGTCCGAGCAGGCTGAGCACGATGGGGAAGCTGGCGCCCACGAAGCCGACGGCGAGTCCCGTCGCCATACCGCACACGAAGGGGATCAGTGCGATGACGGCGAGGATGGGGATGCCCCAGGCGGTGAACTCGGCGTTCATGCGCCCCACCAGCAGGTCGCCACCGGGCAGGGGGGCCTCGATGAAGGCGCCGTAGACGCGGACGAGGGTCACCAGCAGCACGAGTTCCCAGTTTCTCTTCGCGGCCAGGATCGCCAGCCAGGCGGCGCGTCCCAGAGGGCGGCGCAGGTGCTGCACCAGCATGGCCATGCCGACACCCGCCACCATGGGAACATAGCGGGCAGGGCCGGAGGACGTGCCGAGGACGACGCGCACGACGGCGTACACCACGATGACCGCCACGATGGGGCTGAGCAGACCCAGGAGGTGCCCCAATCCGGGATGGTCACGATGGCGTGGCGCCGGAGCACGATGCCGCATCCCGCGCAGCAGGAACAGCCACCCGGATACCATCGCGGCCAGGCTCAGGGGCACGTTCATCAGGGCCACCTGCCAGACGTCGAGCCGGGTCATGGCCAGCAGCAGGAGCACGCCGGGATACATGGGCCACCAGTACTCCCACACGTGCCGGAACCAGTAGTTGATGCGGGCCTTGAGCACGGGATCGATGTCGCGCTCGGTATCGCAGTCATCCACCAGGGGTGCGGAGAAGATGGCGCCGCCCGGCATGGGGAGGAAACCGATGACCGCGGGAAGTACGGCCATGGCCAGGCGCTGACTGAGGCGTCCACGCAGATCCGCAACGAGGTCCGTCATGACCCCGGTCTTCGACATCTGGGTGCTGAGCCAGATGACCTGCAGCGTGACGAGCAGGAGCAGGGCGTGGTCCAGGCAGAAGACCCGCGCCCCGGCGATGCGACCGATGACCGCCGGAGGATGCCCGCACCAGACAGCCAGCAACCCGGTCCCGATCACCAGCGACACCCACAGGCGAACACCCCGGGCATTGAGCACCAGGATCAGAGCCAGGGCGCAGGCGACCTTGACAACGACGGCTACCTCGAACACGACAGCGATACCCCATGGTGGCGGAAACACCGGGAAACAGCCGCTCAGCCCGGCAATGTGCATCCTGTTGCCGGTCTTTCAACCCGGCGGGCCCCTCCGGCAGGGCTGTTTCAAGATCCGCTCCATCGGTTCCCGCCGCCACTGCCCTTGCGGCAGTGGAGCGCCGATTCGGGGTGAGGAAGCGCGGCCGCGCCCCCTCCCCGCCCTCCGA
>JAFGRS010000846.1 GCA_016935045.1 Lentisphaeria bacterium
GGAGCCCGCGATGCCCGGCCGCCCCGGGCCGGGTTCGCGGTATCCCCGGCCCCCGGCCGGAAAACGGGGACCCGACCCGCCACGGGGGAGGCGTTTTCCGGACATCCTCCCCCTCGCCCCGGCCGGAAAACGGGGGGCCGGGGGTTCCAGGCGGTGGTCTCCCGGGGCTGCGTTTCCGGGTTCCGGAGTTCTGTGGTTCCCCTTGCGCGGGGGTGCTTGCACGTCGCGCGTTTGCTGAGGGGATTGTCGTACCGTGTCTTTCGTGGCTGCCGGCCGTCTGACATTCCCGCCGGGCACGGTATATTGCCCTTCATTGCGGCGACGCGGCCCCATGGCCTCTCCGAGGCGGCAGAAGGGGGGCGGAGCCACGGCACAGCACCATCAGGATGGACACCATGACAGGCGAGGAACTGCAAGCCCAAGTGACCGAGGTGCGGGAACGCCTCGATCACTTGAGGGGGTTTCTTTGACGTTGCCGGCAAGCGCGAGAAGCTGACCGATCTCGAAGCCCGCATGGGCGTGCCGGGGTTCTGGGACAGCCGGGAGAAAGCGCAGGAGATCATTGGGCAGGTGCGCGGCCTGCGCAACGTGATTGACCCCTTCTCGAAGGTGGAATCGATGGTTGGCGACCTCGAAGTGATGTTGGAGTTCGCCGTGGAAGGCGACGGTTCCGAGGAGTTTGCCGCCGAGGCGGAGGCGCTCTATGAACGTGTGTGTCCCGCCCTGGACCGCCTCGAAATGACCAGTTTCCTGGGTGGCAGGATGGATGCCAACGGCGCTGTGTTCTCGGTCAACGCGGGGGCTGGGGGAACGGAGTCCTGTGACTGGTGCAGCATGCTGTACCGGATGTACACGCACTGGATGGACCGCAACGGCTACGAATACGAGATCATCGACATGCAGCCCGGTGAGGAGGCCGGCACGCGGAGTGTCACGCTCATGGTGCGGGGCGAGTTCGCCTATGGCTACCTGAAGACGGAGAAGGGGGTTCACCGCCTCGTGCGCATCTCACCCTTCGATGCCAACAAGCGCCGGCATACCTCCTTTGCCGCGGTGGACGTCGCGCCGGAGATCGACGACGACATCGAGGTGGAGATCAACGATGCGGACCTGCGCATCGACACCTACCGCTCCAGCGGCGCCGGGGGCCAGCACGTCAACCGTACCGACAGCGCGGTGCGCCTCACGCACATCCCGAGCGGCATCGTCGTCACCTGCCAGAACGAACGCTCCCAGCACAAGAACCGGGCGACCGCCATGCGCGTTCTTCGGGCGCGACTCTACCAGCGGGAGGAAGAGAAGCGGCGCCAGGAACACGCCACGGAGTATGGCGCCAAGGGCGAGAATGCCTGGGGCAGCCAGATCCGCTCCTACGTCCTGCAACCCTACCAGTTGGTCAAAGACCTGCGCACGGAGGTCGAAACCAGCAATGTCAACGCGGTGCTGGACGGGGGCATCGACCTCTTCATCGAGGCCTTTCTGCGACACCGGGAGAACGGAACCGCCGGCGGCCCATGAAGCCGTCGAATGGGAGCACCAGGGCAAACGGAGGACAGCCGATGAGTGACGGGAATGTGACGGGGCGCGCCATCGATACCCTGCGCGTGCTGGCGGCGGAAGCCGTTCAGAAGGCCAATTCGGGGCATCCCGGCATGCCCATGGGCTGCGCGGACTACGCCTTTACGCTGTGGAGCCGTTTCCTGCGCTTCGATCCGGAGAACCCGGATTGGCTCGGTCGGGACCGGTTTGTGTTGTCCGCGGGGCACGGGTCCATGCTGCTCTATGGGCTCCTGCATCTTTTCGGCTACGATCTGACCCTGGAGGATCTGGCCCAGTTCCGCCAGTGGGGCAGCCGTACCCCGGGGCATCCGGAGTTCGGCCACACGCAGGGGGTCGAGGTGACGACCGGCCCGCTGGGCAGCGGTCTGGCCAGCGCCGTGGGCATGGCCATCGGTCTGAAGCAGTTCGCGGCGCGGGTGGAGAACCCGACGCTGTTCGACCAGCGTGTCTACGTCCTGTCCAGCGACGGCTGCATGATGGAGGGGACCAGCCACGAGGCCTGTGCCATCGCGGGTCACCAGAAGCTGGACAACCTGGTGGTATTCTACGACGACAACTCGATCACCATCGAGGGGCCCACCAGCCTGGCATTCTCCGAGGACGTCGGCCAGCGCTTTGCCGCCTACGGCTGGCACGTGATCCGCATCAATGGCCAGGAGACCCACCAGATCGAGTCCGCCCTCAAGGAGGCCATCGCCTTCCAGGGCAGACCGAAGCTGATCATCGGCAAGACCACCATCGGTTTCGGGGCCCCGACAATGCAGGGGTCCCACGAAGTCCACGGCGCCCCCCTCGGAGAACAGGAACTGGCCGCCACCAAGCAGGCCCTCGGGTTCGATCCCGAGACTTGGTTCTGCGTCCCGGATGAGGTCCGCGAGCTGTGCGGGAGCATCGTGGCCGACAAGAAGAGGGCCGCGGCGGAGTGGAACCGCGCCTATGGCAAGTGGCGCACGCAGCACGTCGAGAAGACCGGCCTCCTCGATGCGCTGCTGTCCCGCAAGGTACCCGAAGGCATCCTGGACGAACTGCTTGCGGCCGTTCCCGCCAAGGCCACCGCCACGCGCAACTCGGGCGGCGAGATCATGCAGCGGGCCGCGGCGTTGGTTCCGGCCCTCACGGGCGGAGCGGCGGACCTGAACCCGAGCACCAAGACGTATCTCAAGGCGTATCCCGATTTCGCGCCGGAGTGTCGACAGGGGCGCAACGTTCACTACGGCGTGCGGGAACTGGGGATGGGGCTGTGCACGAACGGGCTCGCGCTCACCGGTCACGCCATCCCCTTCTGTTCGACCTTCGCGGTTTTCGCGGACTACATGAAGCCGGCGATCCGCCTGGCGGCCATTCAGGGCCTGCACGAGATCTTCGTCTTCACCCACGACTCGGTGTTCGTGGGCGAGGATGGTCCGACGCACCAGCCCATCGAGCACCTGGCCATGCTGCGCAGCATCCCGGGAGTCACGACCATCCGGCCGGCCGAATCGAACGAAGTAGCCCATGCCTGGGCCGTGGCCCTCAAGGCCAAAGGTCCGGTAGCCCTCTTTCTGACCCGGCAGACCGTGCCGAATCTCGCCGCCGACCAACTGCCCCGCATCGCCCTCGCCAAGGGCGCCTATGTCCTGAGCGAGGACGCGGGGTTCGAGGTGATCCTCATCGCCACGGGTTCGGAAGTGGGCCCGGCGCTGGGAGCAGCCGACCTCCTGCGCCAGGAGGGCCGCAGGGTCCGCGTCGTCTCGATGCCGAGCTGGGAACTCTTCGAAGCCCAGCCGGCGGCATACCGCGAAACGGTCCTCCCGACCGTCTGCAGGCGTCGGATCAGCGTCGAAGCCGGCACGACGTTCGGCTGGCAACGCTACGTCGGCTGCGATGGCCTCGCCATCGGCATCGACCATTTCGGGGCCTCGGCCCCCTACGAGACACTCGCGTCCGAGTACGGCCTCACGGCCCCTGCCATCGCCGCAAGAGCCCTGGAATACCTGAAGGCCTGAAACAACTCGCCCCCCTGGGGCCGGCGGCCCTCTGACAGCCGATGGCCTTCCCGATGGTGCGCGGAGGGCCGCGCCCCGTACGGATTGCTCGATTCCCCGGTACCGGCCGGCGCCCCCGACGGCCGAATTCCCCGGTACCGGCCGGCGCCCCCGACGGCCGAATTCCCCGGTACCGGCCGGCGCCCC